>JANNOT010000380.1:0-9638 GCA_031399375.1 Paraoceanicella sp. | reverse complement strand
AAATCGGTGATGGACCAGGCCCAGGGCCCAGACACGGTCTGGCTGTTTCGCCGCGCGATCCTGGAGGAATGGATCGAGCGCGGCGATGTCGCGCTCGACGGCCTCGTCCGCCACGTGCTCGTCCACGAGATCGCACATCACCTGGGGTGGTCGGACGACGAAATCCGGGCCGTCGATGACTGGACGGTCTAGCCGAGTAGCCTGAGGAGGATCCCGACCTGAAGGGCAAGGACAGCGCCTATCATCCAGCCATGAAGCTTGATGGTGGCCTTCACCTCCGAGCCGTCCTTTTCGATGCGCTCGAGCCTACCCTCGAACCGATCGAGACGATCTTCGAATTTCACATAGTTCGCGTCCTGCCCCACGACGGATTGCGCCGCGCGCCGGGCCGTGGGGTCATCCACGCCCGCGGCCTTCAGCGCGTCGAAGAGGTCCATGTTGAGTGTCGCCATGCGCCGAATATAGGGGGCGGCCGTCCTGCGACCAAGCCCTAATCCCCCGAGGGATCGCGCCAGCGGTTGACCATGGGATAGCGGCGGTCGAGCCAGAAGGCCTTGCTCGTCAGCCGCACGCCCGGCGCGGACTGGAAGCGTTTCCATTCGCTGGCATAGACCAGCCGCTCGACCTTTCGCACGGTCTGGGGGTCGTATCCCTCGGCCACCAGGGCCGCGACCGAGGTGTCGCGCTCGATCAGCCCCTCAAGAATGCCGTCCAGGATGTCGTAGGGTGGCAGGCTGTCATCGTCGCGCTGGTCGTCGCGCAATTCCGCCGAGGGTGCCTTCTCGATCACGCGCGGCGGAATGACACTGCCTGCGGGTCCCTTCATCCACGGCCGGTGATGGGCGTTGCGCCAGCGGCACGCGGCAAAGACGCGGGTCTTGTAGAGATCCTTGAGCGGGTTGTACCCGCCCGCCATGTCCCCGTAGATCGTGGCATAGCCGACCGCCACCTCGGACTTGTTGCCCGTGGTCAGGAGCATCTCGCCAAACTTGTTGGAAAGCGCCATCAGGAAGAGCCCGCGCAGGCGGCTCTGGAGGTTTTCCTCGGTCAGGTCGGCGTCGCGCCCATCAAAGAGCGGCGCGAGGCTTGCCTCCACCGCGCCGCGGGCAGGCGTGATGGGGATCTCGTCCAGCCGGCAGCCGAGCGCGTGGGCCACGGCCGCCGCATCGGCGAGCGAGGCGCCCGAGGTGTGGCGCGACGGCAGCATCACGCAGCGCACCGCCTGGGGCCCCAGCGCGTCGGCGGCGATGGCGGCAACCAGCGCGGAATCAACACCGCCCGACAGACCGAGCACGGCGCGCGAGAACCCCGATTTCCCCATGTAGTCGCGCAGGCCCATGACCATGGCGGCATAGTCCTGCTCGACCGGCGCGGGTATGGGGGCGAGCGTGCCCCCCACCGCCTCCCACCCCCCAGCGGCCCGGCGGAAGCGCACATGGGTCACGGCGGTCTCGAACACCGGAAGCTGGACGGCAAGCTTGCCCCCCCGGTTCAGCACGAACGAGGCACCGTCGAACACCTGGTCGTCCTGGCCCCCCACCATGTTGAGATAGACCAGCGGCAGCCCCGTCTCGACCACGCGCGCCACCATGTGGCCCATCCGCACGTCATGCTTGCCCCGGTGATAGGGCGAGCCGTTGGGGACCACGAGGATCTCGGCCCCCGTCTCGGCCAGCGTCTCGGCCACGTCGCCGTGCCAGGCATCCTCGCAGATCGGCATCCCGACCCGCACCGGCCCGATCCGCACCGGACCCGACACGTCGGCGGAAATGTAGAGCCGCTTCTCGTCGAACACCTCGTCATTGGGCAGGTGGTGCTTGAGCACGCGCGCCACAGCCTGCCCGTCCTGCAGGACGTGATAGGCGTTGTAGAGCCGCCCGTGCTCGACCCAGGGGGCCCCGATGCAGACGGCCGGACCCCCGGCGGTCGCCTCGGCCAGTCGTGCGAGGGTCGCGGCCACGTCGGCGAGAAAGGCGGGCTTGAGCACCAGATCCTGCGGCTGATAGCCCACGAGGAACATCTCGGGCAGGATCAGCGCGACCGAACCCGCGGCCGCGGCCTCGGCATGGGCCGCGCGGGCCTGGGCGGCATTGCCGACGAGATCACCCACCACCGGGTTCAACTGCGCCAGCGTCAGCCCGACCTCGTCGCCCATCCCGTTCCCCCGCCTTAACCGTTCCCGCCTATATCGCCCCCGCCCGGCCGAGACCAGAGTTGTCAGCCGGGGGGCTGCCCCCTACACTCCGCCCCGGTTTGCCCAGCAAAGGGAATGCGGCATGAGCAGTCATCTTGTCCGGGCCCTTGCAGCGGCACTCCTCCTCGGCGGGCCCGCCGCCGCCCAGACCCCCACGGCAGAAGCCACGGTCCAGGCGACCACCGTCCAGACCAAGACCTACGAAAGCGGCGACACCTACGAGGGCGAGTTCAAGGACGGCAAGCAGCACGGCCAGGGCACCTATCGCCGCCCGGGCGGGTTCGAATACATCGGCCAGTGGGTGGACGGGCGCATCGAGGGCACCGGCGTCGCAACCTACCCCAACGGTTCCGTCTACGAAGGCACATTCCGCAATGGCGGACCCCATGGCCGCGGCAAGATCACCTATGCCGATGGCGGCTGGTATGAGGGCGACTGGGTGGACGGCGTGATCGAGGGCAAGGGCGTTGCCCAATACGCCAACGGGGTGCGCTACGAGGGCGACTTCAAGGCCGCGGTCCATGACGGCACCGGCACCATGACCTCACCCAACGGCTACCGCTACGACGGCACCTGGGTGAAGGGGATCAAGGACGGGCGCGGCCGCATCACCTACCAGGACGGCGCGGTCTATGACGGCGACATCCGGGCCGGCGTGCGCGAGGGCCGCGGGACCATCACCATGCCCGACGGCCTGACCTATGACGGGGACTGGCGCGAGGGGCAGATCAGCGGCACCGGCGTGCTCGTCCAGGCCAATGGCGACCGGTACGAGGGCCAGTTCGTCAGCGGCCGCCGCGAGGGGACGGGCAAGACCACCTTCGCCAACGGAGACACCTACGAGGGGTCGTTCCGGGCCGACCAGCACGACGGCAAGGGCACCTTCCGCGCCGCGGACGGCTACACCTATGTGGGCGACTGGGTCGCCGGGCGGATGGAGGGGACGGGCCGCGTCACCTATGCCGACGGCTCGGTGCATGTCGGCCGCTTTGCCGCCGACCTGCCGCAGGGTCGCGGCACGATCACCTATCCCGACGGCTCATCCTATGACGGGGACTGGGTCGCGGGGGTGATCGAAGGCCAGGGCACCGCCCGCTATGCCAACGGCATGATGTATGAGGGCCAGTTCCGCAACGCCAAGTACGACGGCACCGGCAAGATGACCTACCAGGACGGCTATGTCTACGAGGGCGGGTGGAAGGACGGCCTGCGCCATGGCGTGGGGACGACGACCTATGCCGATGGCACCGTCTACAGCGGCGATTTCGTGAACGGCCAGCGCGAGGGCAAGGGCACGATCCGCATGGCCGACGGGTTCGAGTATACCGGCGACTGGAAGGCGGGCGAGATCGACGGCCAGGGCACCGCCCGCTACCCCAATGGCGACACCTATACCGGCACCTTCCGCAAGGGGCAGCGCGAGGGGACGGGCGCGATGACCTACACGACCGGCGAACAGCTCGACGGCCACTGGATCAACGGCCGCATCGGCACCAAGGAGGAGGCCGACGCGGCCGCGCAGAGCAACTAGCGTCCATCGATACCCGGCGTGCCGCCCACGGGCGGCGCCGCGTCAGCCGGGCAGGCGAGCCGCGACCGCTTCCCAATTCACCAGCTTCTCGAGGAAGTTGGTCAGATACGCGGGCCGCTTGTTGCGAAAATCGATGTAGTAGGAATGTTCCCACACATCCACGCCCAGAAGCGCCGTCTGGCCCAGGCAGGGCGGGTTCACCCCGTTCTCGGTCTTGGTCACCTTCAGCGTGCCGTCAGTATCGACCACGAGCCACGCCCAGCCCGAGCCGAACTGCCCAGCCCCGGCCGCCGAGAATTCCGACTTGAACTTCTCGACCGACCCGAACGCATCCACAACGCGGGTCTCCAGCTCCCCCGGCATCGCGACGGGCGTCGGCGTCATCCACTCCCAGAACTGGATGTGGTTCCAGTGCTGCGAGGCGTTGTTGAAGAGCCCCGATTGCACCAGCGCCCCCTTCTGGTAGGTGCCGACGACGATCTCCTCGAGCGTCTTGGTCTCGTGCCCCGAGCCTTCCAGAAGCTTGTTGCCATTGTCGACATAGGCCTTGTGGTGGATGTCGTGGTGGAACTCGAGCGTCTCGCGCGACATGCCGGACGCGGCCAGCGCGTCATGGGCATAGGGAAGCTCGGGCAGGGTGAAAGCCATGGTCAGTCCTCTCTCTCCGCGGGGGCGCCGCCGCCTCCCGCCGGGTTATAGGCCGAAACGCAGGCCCCGTTCAAACGCCACCGCAGGCCCGCGGCAGCACGACAGGGCGGGACTTGCGTCGAGCCCGGACGGGGCGCCTTGAGGAGCGGCCTGTTCCCCAGGCGCTTCCCCAGCAGAAGCGCCGGGGCGCGGCCAAAGGTTCCGCGGGCAGGACGGGAAACCGAGGCGCAGTGCAGGGGGGTGGGATTATCCCCGCAAGGAACGCGCCCCTCCGGTTCAGACCGGGATGAGGGCTGCGCCGACCCGCCGACCCTCGCCCAAGAGCACGTTGTATGTCCGCGCCGCGGCGGGCGTCGCCATCGGTTCCACCCCGATCCCGGCCGCGTCGAGCGCCGCCCCGAGCGGTCCGGGCAGCACCGCGATCTCCGCCCCCATGCCGACCAGCAGCACGTCCACCTGACCGAGCGCGGCCAGAAGCGGGCCCGCATCCCCCAGTCCCGCCCAGGGCATCACGCCGGCGGGCAGGACCAGCACCGGGCCGCCATGCACCGCGCCCGCGATGCGAAAGAAACCCGGCCCATACCCGTCGATCGGCGGCTGGCCCGGGAACAGCGTTTCGGTCAGGCGCACCCCGCGGGCCTCAGGCGTCGATGTTGGCGAACTGGGTCCCGGCCTTGGCATCGGGCTTGTCCTTGCGGTCGAGCCCGCACCAGTGGACGATCACCTGCGCGACATAGACCGAGGAATAGGTGCCCACGAGCACGCCCCAGAGCATGGCGAGGGTGAAGCCCCGGATGACGTCGCCGCCAAAGGTCACGAGCGCCACGAGCGCGATCATCGCCATGCCCGCCGTCAGGACGGTCCGGCTCATCGTCTCGTTCGTCGAGACGTTGAAGATCTCCAGCATCTCCATCTTCTTGAATTTGCGCATGTTCTCGCGCACCCGGTCGAACACGACAACCGTGTCGTTCAGCGAATACCCCACGATAGTCAGCAGGGCCGCAACGATGGTGAGGTTGAATTCGAGCTGTAGCGCGCTGAAGAGCCCCAGCGTCAGGAGCGTGTCGTGGACAAGCGCGAACCCCGCGCCGAGCGCGAACTGCCATTCGAACCGGGCCCAGATATAGACCTGCACGACGAGGATCGCTGCCAGCACCGCAAGGATGCCGGTCCAGACCAGCTCGCCCGACACCTTGCCGCCCACGCTCTCGACCGCCAGAACGGTCAGGCCGGGCAGTCGCTCGGCCAGCGCGGCGCGGGCCCGCGCGACCGCATCGGCATCGCCCGTGCCCCCCGGACCCGTGACCGCCGGGTCCGTGACCGCAGGATCCGTGCCATCCCCGCCCTGGCTCGCGATCCGCACCATGACCTGATGGCCCTCTCCGCCGACGTCCCCGCCCGAGATCTCGGTCACCGTGACCTCGCCCAGGTCGAGCGGCGCGAGAGCGTCGCGGTAGGCCCCGGTCGGAACCGGCTGGGGCGTCTGGACCAGCAGCATCGATCCACCGCGGAAATCCACGCCGAGATTGAGGCCCATGGTCAGGAGCAGCACGACCGACAGCGCCATCGCGGCAAGCGAGATCGGGACCGTGATCCAGCGCAGGCGCATGTAATCGACGGTCATCCCGTCCGGGACAAGCTTGAGCAACCGCATCGCCGGTCCTTTCCCTGCGCTAGAGCGTGATTGACTTCGGCCGCGTGCGCGCGAACCAGGCGGCGATCAGGACCCGTGTGACGAAGATAGCCGTGAAGACCGAGGTGAGCACGCCGATGGCGAGCGTGACGGCAAAGCCGCGCACCGGGCCGGACCCGATCCAGTACATGATGACACAGGCGATCAGCGTCGTCACGTTCGCGTCGGTGATCGAGGTCAGCGCCCGGTCGAACCCGAGCTCGATCGCCCGCGATACCCCCTTGGCCGTGCGCAGTTCCTCGCGGATGCGCTCGTAGATCAGGACGTTCGCGTCGACCGCCATGCCGATGGTCAGCACCACCCCCGCGATGCCCGGCAGCGTCAGGGTGGCACCGATCACGCTCATGACTGCAAAGATCAGGATGATGTTGCAGAGCAGGGCGATGGACCCGAAGAGGCCGAAGAGCCCGTAGGTCAGGACCATGAACACGAGCACCGCGCCGAAGGCGACGAGCGAGGCGAGGCGCCCGGCCTCGATCGAATCGCGCCCCAGCTCGGGGCCGACCGTGCGCTGTTCCAGCACGCGGATTTCGGCGGGCAATGCGCCGGCGCGCAGCAGGATGGACAGGTTCGTCGCCTCCTCGACCGTGAAGCGGCCGGTGATGATCCCCGAGCCACCGGCGATGTGGCTCTGGATCTGGGGGGCGGAAATGACCGTGTCGTCGAGCACGATGGCAAAGAGCTTGCCGATGTTGTCGCGGGTGTAATCGCCGAACTTCCGCGCCCCCACGGCGTCGAAGCGAAAGCTGACCGCGGGCTGGCCGTTCTGGTCGAACGACGCCTGGCTGTCGACGAGATCGTCGCCCCCCACCACCGCCGCACGCTCCAGCACCAGAAACCCCTCACGGTCCGCCTCGGGCAGGAGGAGCTCGTCGAGGCCCACCGGCTCGCCGGGACCGGCCGCGCGGATCACCGGGTGAAAGCTGAGCTTGGCGGTCTGGCCGATGATGGCCATCAGCTCGTCGGCCGACCCCACACCCGGCACCTGCACCACGATGCGCTGCGCACCCTGGCGCTGGATCGAGGGCTCGCGCGTGCCCGCCTCGTCCACCCGGCGGCGGATGATTTCGAGCGACTGGGCCACCGTGCGCTCGTCGCTCGCGCGCCGCTCCGCCTCCGACAGGCGCAGGACGACGACACCCTCGCCACCCCCGGTCACTTCGATGTTGTCGGCCCCTGCGGCCAGCAGCGCGCTCGTCACCGGCTGGGCCAGTGCGCGGGCCGCCGTCAGGGCCGCGGGCAGCGCCTCGGGGTTGTCGATGCGCACGCGCAGCTCGTCCGCGGGCCCCTCGATCCGCCGGACCGATGCGATCCCGGGCACGGCGCGCAGCGCATCACGCAGCTCCGGCCACATCGCCTGGGTGCGGTCGGCATAGACATCCTCGACCGCGACCTCGACCAGAAGATAGACCCCGCCCCGCAGATCGAGCCCGAGATTGACGAGCCCCGACGGCAGCCAGTCCGGCCAGCCCGCGGCGTCCGCCGCCTGGGCCGGGGTCGCCGCCGCCCCTGCCGCGATCGCGGTGCGGGCGTCATTGGCGCGCTCAACCCGGTCATAGACCAGATTGGGCGCGGCGAAGAGGCACCCCACCAGGACCACGGCCCAGACGAGAAGCGTCTTCCAGAGCGGAAACTGCAACATCGCGCGCGCTTACGCCTCGCCCGCCGCAGGCTCCGTCTTGGACATGACCTGGGTGATGGTGGAGCGCATGACCCGCACGCGCACGCCCTCGGCGATCTCCACCTCGACCTCCGTGTCATCCTTGACCTTGGAGATCTTGCCGATCAGCCCGCCCTGGGTGACCACCTGGTCGCCCCGGCGCAACGCGGCGATCATCGCCTTGTGTTCCTTCAACCGCTTCTGCTGCGGGCGGATCAGCAGGAAGTACATGATCACGAAGATCAGGACGAACGGGATCAGCTGCTCGAAACCCTGCATCCGCAATCCACTCCCTCAGATCAGCCCACGGGCCCCGGAAAATCGCGCGGACACTAGCCGCGGCCCCCGGTGATGACAAGCCGCAGTTGGGGTGGCGGAGCATCGGGGGGAAGGGGTGCCCCCCGCCTGCCCCGCCTTGCCGCCCCGCGCGAATTGTGCATAAGCCGCGGGGTCCCGACCCGAAGGCCGCGCCCATGCACGACATCCGCTTGATCCGCGACGACCCTGCGGCCTTCGACGCCGCGCTTGCCCGGCGCGGGGCCGCACCGCTGTCGGCCACGATCCTTGCGCTGGACGAGGCGCGACGCGGGGCGGTGACGGCGACCGACGCCGCGCTGGCCGCGCGCAACCAGGCATCGAGGGACGCGGGGGCGGCGAAGGCGCGGGGGGATGACGCGGAGTTCGAGCGGCTGCGCGCGCGCGTGGCCGAGACGAAGGACGAGATCACCCGGCTCGAGGGCGAGACACGCGCAGCAGATGCAGCACTCGCCGATCTCCTGATGGCGATCCCCAACCTGCCGCTGGCCGAGGTCCCCGACGGCGCGGACGAGCGCGGGAATGTAGAGCTGCGCCGCTGGGTCACGCCGCGGTCGTACAACTTCGCCCCGCTGGAGCATTACCTTCTGCCCGCCGCCACGGGGATGGATTTCGAGGCGGCCGCGCGTCTCTCCGGCGCCCGCTTCGTGGTGCTGACGGGCGCGATGATCCGCGTCCACCGCGCGCTGTCGCAGTTCATGCTCGACACCCATGTCGAGCAGAACGGGCTGACCGAGGTCTGGACCCCGGTCCTCGTGCGCCCCGAGACGATGCGCGGTACCGGCCAGTTGCCCAAGTTTGCCGAGGACAGCTACGAGACGACCAATGGCTGGTGGCTGATCCCGACGGCCGAGGTGACGCTGACCAACCACGAGGCGGGTGCGACGCTGGAGGATGCGGCCCTGCCGATCCGCCTGACCGCCCATACCCAGTGCTTCCGCTCGGAGGCCGGTTCGGCGGGCAAGGACACCGCAGGGATGCTGCGCCAGCACCAGTTCGAGAAGGTGGAGATGGTCAGCATCACCCGGCCCGAGGGCAGCCGGGCCGAACTCGACCGCATGACCGACTGCGCCGAGGGGATCCTGCGCGCGCTCGACCTGCCGCACCGCACGGTTGTGCTCTGCACCGGCGACATGGGATTCGGTGCGCAGCGCACCCATGACATCGAGGTCTGGCTGCCGGGACAGAACACCTACCGCGAGATCTCGTCCTGTTCGGTCTGCGGCGATTTCCAGGCCCGCCGGATGAATGCCCGCTTCCGGCGCGGCGAAGGCGCGCGGCCCGAATTCGTGCACACCCTGAACGGCTCGGGCCTAGCCGTCGGGCGCTGTCTGATCGCGGTGCTGGAGAACGGCCAGCAGGCGGATGGGTCGGTGGAGCTGCCCGCGGCGCTTTACCCCTATCTGCGCGGCAAGACCCGGATCACGGCGCGCGGGGCGCTGGTCTGACCACGCTCTACATCGATGCCGACGCCTGTCCGGTCAAGGACGAGGCCAAGCGCGTCGCGGGCCGGCACGGGGTTGCGGTCAAGATCGTCTCCAACGGCGGTATCCGCCCCGATCCCGACCCCCGGGTCGAGACGGTGATCGTGGCCGCG
>JANNOT010000335.1:0-2401 GCA_031399375.1 Paraoceanicella sp. | reverse complement strand
CCTCGGCTGCGCCGTCGCCCTGCTCGGCCATGCCATCCATGCCGCCGCTGCCATACGCAATGGGCGGGTGCCCCGGGCATCCACACTCGATGCCCTCGGGATCCCGCACGGCGCCCTTCAGCCGAGCGTCCGGCGCAGCTGACCACGCTTCGGCATGGACCTTTGCGCCCCGGCGTCTATGATCGGCGCGGGGACAGGGTGTCTGCCATCTGGTGGACGATGTCCCGACAGACCATGGACGCATCGCGAAGATGCGCCGCAACGGGGAGGGGTCCATGTTTCACATTCGCCGGTTCGTCACGGTAGCCGCCGCCAGCCTTGCGCTCGGCCTCTCTGCCCAGGCGGCCGATCTCGACCTCAAGATCATGGCGCCTGCCGGCGCGGGCGGGGGCTGGGATTCTACCGCCCGTACGGTGCAGGAGGTTCTGACCGGCATCGGTGCCGCCAAGAGCGTCCAGGTCACCAACGTCCCCGGCGCGGGTGGGACCGTCGGTCTGGCCCAGTTCGTGAACGAGGCCAAGGGTGACGGCTCGCGCCTGCTCGTCAGCGGCTTGGTGATGGTCGGCGCGATCCTGACCAACAATGCGCCCGTCAGTCTGGATCAGGTGACCCCGCTTGCGCGGCTGACCGGCGATCCGCTCGTCGTCGTCGTGCCCAAGGACTCGCCCCTTCAGTCCGTCGCGGACCTCGCGGCGAAGGTCAAGGCGGACACGCCCGGCACGATCTGGGCAGGGGGCTCGGCGGGCGGGACCGACCACATTCTCGCCGGGCTGATCGCCAAGGCGGCGGGGGCGGATGCGGCAAAGATCAACTATATTCCGTTCTCGGGTGGCGGCGAGGCACTTGCCGCCATCCTGGGCGGCCGCGTGACGGCAGGCATCTCCGGCTACAGCGAATTCGCGGGCCAGATCGAGGCCGGCGAACTGCGCGCCCTCGCGGTCTCGACCGAAGCCCGCATTCCCGGCGTCGATGTACCCACGCTGAAGGAACAGGGGATCGATGTCGTCGTGGTGAACTGGCGCGGCCTCTTTGCCGGGCCCGACATCTCGGCCGATGATAAGGCGGCACTTTCCACCGCGGTCGAGGCCATGGTGACCTCTCCCGCCTGGGCCGAGATCCTGCAGGCGAAGGGGTGGACCGACTACTATGCCCCGAGCGACGCGTTCGCGACCTTTTTGACCGCCGAGAATGCGCGGATCGGCGATGTGCTCCGCTCGATCGGCCTGGTCAACTGACAGGCTGGCCGGGACGCAGCCGTCCCGGTCGCCGTGCATGTGCGGGTAGGGGGGTCGTCCATGGCTGAACCACAGCGCGGCGTGCGGGGCCCGGCCCTTGTCGTCGGCATCCTCCTCCTCGTCGTCGCTGCGGTCGTGGCATATGACGGCAGCCAGATCGGCGGGCCATCGACCTACGGCATCGGGCCCCGCGCCACCCCTTACGTCATCGCGGTCTTTCTCGCCCTTCTCGGGCTCGGCCATCTGGTGACCGCACTGCGCGACGGCCTTCCCGTGCCGGAGGAGGCCGACCCCGTCGCCATCGCGTGGATTGGCGTCGGGCTGGCCGCCTTGCTGGGCTCGGTTGCCTTCGGCGGCGGGTTTCTCGTGGGCACCACGCTGCTCTTTGCTGCAACCGCCCGTGCGTTCGGCAACAGGCGGCTCTGGCTCGACCTGCTGATCGGGATTGTGCTGTCCGTCGTCGTCTACCTCCTCTTCAATCGCCTGCTCACGCTCACCCTCCCCGAGGGTCCGCTCGAGCGGCTGCTCTAGCCGGGGGGGGGGGCCGCGCGCATGGAGGCGCTCTTCGCCCTCGGCCACGGCTTCTTCGTGGCCATGGAGCCGATGAACCTGCTCTTTGCCGCCGTCGGTGTCCTGCTCGGCACCGCCGTCGGCGTTCTGCCGGGGATCGGACCGGCGCTGACCGTGGCGCTCCTGCTGCCGGTCACCTTCCGCCTCGATCCCGGTGGGTCGATCATCATGTTCGCGGGGATCTACTACGGCGGCATGTATGGCGGGTCGACCACTGCGATCCTGCTCAACACGCCGGGCGAAAGCGCCTCGGTCGTCACGGCGCTCGAGGGCAACCGGATGGCCAAGGCGGGGCGGGGCGGTCCTGCGCTGGCGACGGCCGCGATCGGGTCGTTTGTCGCTGGGACGATCGCGACCCTGGGCCTCGCCTTCCTTGCCCCCGTGCTCGTCAAGCTCGCGGTCCAGTTCGGGCCATGGGATTACTTCGCCCTGATGGTGCTCGCCTTCGTCACCGTCTCGGCCACCTTCGGCGATTCCGCGCTGCGCGGCCTGACCAGCCTCGGGATCGGCCTGACGCTCGGTCTGATCGGCATCGACCAGTTGTCCGGCCAGGCGCGTCTCAGCTTCGGCATCCCCCAGCTCCTGGACGGGGTGGA
>JANNOT010000320.1:0-5750 GCA_031399375.1 Paraoceanicella sp. | reverse complement strand
GTCGACGGCGAGCAGGCGGTGCAGCAGCTGATCGCCGCCCACCAGGCCGGCGAGCCGTCGCCGGTCGACGTGTTCTGGATGCCGAACGGCCAGGTCCGCGTCGCCGACCAGGCCGGCGCGGGCGCGCTTGAGCTGGTCCATCCCGTCGCGGCGCACGTTGCGCACCGCGACGCGCGCCGCCTCGGCATACTGACCTGCGAGCTTGGCAAGCTCGCGCCGACGCTCCTCGTTCAGCTCGGGGATCGGCAGGCGGATGATGGGGCCGTCCACCACCGGATTGATCCCGAGGCCGGAGGATCGCAGCGCCTTTTCCACAGGGCCGATCATCCCCTTGTCCCATACATTGATCGTGATCATCCGGGGATCGGGCACGTTGATCGTGCCGCACTGGTTCAGCGGCAGGGTGGAGCCGTAGGCGGGCACGTGGATGGCGTCGAGCATGGTGGCCGAGGCGCGGCCCGTGCGCAGGGTGTGGAATTCGTTGCGCATGGCGGCGAGCGCGCCGTCCATCCGCTTTTCCAGTCCGCTTACGTCGATCTCAGCCTCGGACATCTCGCCGCTCTCCTCAGACGCGCCGGGCGGTCAGTCTTGCCCGACAATGGTAAAGGTCCCCTCGCCGCGCACGACCGCCGCGAGCCCGCCCTCCTGATTGAGCGAAAAGACGACGATGGGCAACTTGTTGTCGCGCGCCAGCGCCACGGCCGAGGCATCCATGACCTTGAGGTTGCGCGCGAGCACCTCGTCATAGCTGATCCGCTCGAACCGGCGCGCATCGGGGTTCTTGCGCGGGTCGCTGTCATAGACGCCGTCGACCTGGGTGCCCTTGAAGATCGCCTTGCAGGCCATTTCCGACGCGCGCAGGGTCGCGGCCGTATCGGTGGTGAAGTACGGGTTGCCGGTTCCGGCGGCAAAGATGCAGACCCGCTTCTTTTCCAGATGCCGGACCGCGCGGCGGCGGATATAGGGCTCGCACACCTGGTCCATGGGAATGGCCGAGATCACGCGGGTGAATACCCCGATCGCCTCGAGTGCGCCCTGCATGGCGAGCGCGTTCATGACCGTCGCGAGCATCCCCATGTAATCGGCCGTCGTCCGCTCCATCCCCTGGGCCGAGCCCTGGAGACCGCGAAAGATGTTGCCGCCGCCGATGACAAGGCAGACCTCAACCCCCATCCGGGTGACCGTCTGGACCTCGCGCGCCAGGCGTTCCACGGTGGGGGGGTGCAGGCCGAAGCCCTGGGGCCCCATCAGCGCCTCGCCCGATATCTTGATCAGCACGCGGTCGAAGAGCGGCAGGCGGGGCTGGCCAGGCGCGGGGCCGGGGCTTGCGACGGGTGCGGTGTCGGGGGCAGTTCCGGGCGTCAAGACCTCAGCCATCCGCTCGACTCCCACCCTCCTGCGCCGCGCGCGAAAATGTCGGATAGGGTGCGGCGTTGCAAGCGCTAAGTCCATGGATGGCCTTGGGACCCGCGGGGGCGGCCGGCCCCGCGCCAGCACGGCGCAGACGCCGGGGGCAACCTGCCCGCCGCGCGGTCGCCGCGTCAGCTCCCGCGGGTCTTCGCGACCTCGGCCGCGAAATCCTCCTCTTCCTTCTCGATGCCCTCGCCGACCGCGAGCCGGGCATAGCCCGTGACCTCGACCCCGGCGTCGCTGGCGGCCCGGGCCACGGTGATGTCGGGGTTCATGACGAATTTCTGTTCGAGAAGGCAGACCTCCTCGAAATACTTCGCCATGCGCCCGACGATCATTTTCTGGATCACCGCCTCGGGCTTGCCGCTGTCGCGCGCCTGATCCGACAGGACCTGCTTCTCGCGCTCGATCAGCGCGGGATCGAGATCGGCCTGCGAGAGCGAGGCGGGGCTGGTGGCCGCGACATGCATGGCGATCTGGCGCCCGACGCCCGCATCCGCCCCCTTCAGCGCCACGAGCACGCCGATCTTGCCCAAGCCTTCGGCGGCGGCGTTGTGGACATAGGCCGCGACGCAGTCACCCTCGACCCGGAGCATCCGGCGCAGGTTCAGGTTCTCGCCGATCGTCGCCACCTTTTCGGTCACGACCTCGGCCACGGTCTTGCCCGCCATGGGGGCCGCCTTCAGCGCCTCGATGTCGGTGACGTCGAGTGCGGCCCGGGCGATGTCCGCGACCATCGCCTGGAAATCGGGATTGCGGCCGACGAAATCGGTCTCGGAGTTCACCTCGACCGCTACCCCCACGCCGCCCCGCACGGCGATGCCGATCAGCCCCTCGGCCGCGACCCGCCCGGCCTTCTTCGCGGCCTTGGCAAGACCCTTGGTGCGCAGCCAGTCCACGGCCGCCTCCATGTTGCCGTCGGTTTCGGTCAGGGCCTTCTTGGCATCCATCATGCCCGCGCCGGTCGTGTCGCGCAGGTCCTTGACCATCTGGGCGGTGATCGCCATGTGCCTCACTCCTTGGGGAAACTCGGGGGTTCTCTAATGGCTCGCACCCGCCGCGCCAAGCGCAGCGAGCGTCATCGAACCGTCAGACAGGGCTACTGGCGCGCAGGCTCGTCGGCCGCGAAGGGTGCCGAATACTCGCCGCCGAGCGCCTCTTCCATCGGGGCATCCTCCATCGCGCCGATGTCAAATCCGGCCGAGCCCATCTGGGCCGCCATGCCGTCGAGCGCCGCGCGCGCGATCAGGTCGCAGTACAGCGAGATGGCACGGGCCGCGTCATCGTTGCCGGGGATCGGAAAGTCGATGCCGTCGGGCGAGGAATTGGAATCGAGCACCGCAACCACGGGGATCCCGAGCTTGTTGGCCTCGAGCACCGCGAGGTCGTCCTTGTTCACGTCGATCACGACGAGAAGGTCGGGCACCCCGCCCATCTCGCGGATCCCGCCCAGGGCGGCCTGAAGCTTCGCGCGCTCGCGGTCGACGTTCAGCCGCTCCTTCTTGGTCAGGCCGCTCGCCCCACCCTCGAGCTGCTCGTCGAGCGCCTTGAGCCGCGAGATGGAGTTCGAGACCGTCTTCCAGTTGGTGAGCGTGCCACCGAGCCAGCGGTGGTTCATGAAGTACTGCGCCGACTTCTCGGCCGCCTCGGCCACAGCCACCTGGGCCTGGCGCTTGGTGCCCACGAAGAGCACGCGCCCACCCTTGGCCACCGTGTCGCGCACGGCCTGGAGGGCCGCGTCGAGCAGGGGCACGGTCTGGGTCAGGTCGAAGATGTGGATGCCGTTGCGCTGGCCGTAGAGATAGGTCGACATGCGCGGGTTCCACCGGTGCGTCTGGTGGCCGAAATGCACGCCCGCCTCGAGAAGCTGGCGCATGGAAAATTCTGGCAGAGCCATGGGGTCCGTATCCTTTCCGGTTTCGTCCGCAGCGGGGGAGAGGGCATTGCCCAACCGGTGGACCCTCGGGGATGTCTGTCCCTCGGGCCCGCCCCCGCCTGTGAAGTGCGATGCGTGCCTATAGGCGCGCGGGGCGGCAGATGCAAGCGCCGCCCTTGCCAACCCCGCCGATAGCGATGAAAGAAGAGGCATGTCACCCATTCTTTGCATCGGCGCCGCCCATTGGGACATCATCGCCCGGACCGACCTGCCGCTCGCCCCCGGCGATGACGTGCCGGGCCGGATCTTCCGCCGCCCCGGGGGGGTCGCGCTGAACGTCGCGATCGCATTGGCCGCAGAATACACTCAGGTCCACCTGCGGGCCGTGGTGGGGCAGGATGCGCCCGGGATCTCGCTGATCGCCGCGGCCGAGGCGCGGGGGGTCAACTGCGACCGGGTGATCCGCACCGCCGCACCCACCGACAGCTATCTGGCGATCGAGACCGGGGGGCGGCTCTTCGGCGCTGTGGCCGATTGCGGATCGCACGAGGCCGCGGGCGAACGGATCCTGGCCGACCTGCCGCCCGGGCCGCTCCTGCTCGACGGGAACCTGCCCGCGCCGGTCTTTCTGCATCCCGCGCTGGCCGGGCGGGCGATCGTGCTGGTGGCCGTCACGCCGACCAAGGCCGCACGGCTGTCGCCTGCCATCGCCGGGCGCACGGTTTATGCCAACCGGGCCGAGGCCGAGGCGATCGTGGGGCATCTCGTCCTCGATGCCGAGGCGGGGGCGCGCGCGCTGCTGGCCCATGGCGCGGTCGAGGCCGTGGTGACCGATGGCGGGCGCGCCGCGAGCGACGGGACCGTGACGCTTCAGCCCCCGGCGGTGCCGGTGCACAACCCCACCGGGGCGGGCGACACGTTCCTCGCCGCCCATCTGGCCGCACGGATGCGGGGCGAGGCGCCCGCGGCGGCGATGACCGCAGCCCTCGCCGCCGCCGCCCGGCATCTCGGCCGCGCCGCGTGATCCTGCCGCTCGACCGCGCGCCCGATGTCGTCGCCGCGCAGGCAGCCGGGCGCCCGGTGGTGGCGCTGGAAAGCACGATCATCACCCACGGAATGCCCTATCCCCAGAACGTCGAAACCGCACGGGCGGTCGAGGACGTCGTGCGTGCCGCCGGTGCGGTTCCCGCGACCATCGCGGTGATCGGCGGGCGGATCGCCGTAGGGATGGAGGGCGAGGCGCTCGACGCGCTCGCCCGCGCGCAGGGGGTGTGGAAGCTGAGCCGGGCCGATCTCGCCTTCGCGCTCGCCACCGGGCGGACCGGGGCCACGACCGTCGCCGCCACCATGATCGCCGCACGGCTGGCGGGGATCGCGGTCTTTGCCACCGGTGGCATCGGCGGTGTGCACCGGGGGGCCGAGACGACATTCGATGTGTCCGCCGATCTGGAGGAACTCGCCCAGACGCCCGTCACCGTGGTCTGCGCCGGGGCAAAGGCGATCCTGGACCTGCCCAAGACGCTCGAGATGCTGGAGACGCGGGGGGTGCCCGTCATCGGCTACCGCACCGCGGTCCTGCCCGCGTTCTGGAGCCGCGAAAGCCCGCATCCCGTTCCTCTGACCGCGCAGGACCCGGCCGAGATCGCGGCCAGCCACCGGATGCGCGCCCTGCTCGGCCTGCCGGGCGGGCAGCTGGTCGTGAACCCCGTACCGCAGGATGACGAGATCCCCGCCGCGACGCTCGCCCCCCTGATCTCGCAGGCGCAGGACGAGGCGGCGGCGCAGGGGATCGCGGGCAAGGCGGTCACCCCCTTCCTCCTCCGGCGGCTCTTCGAGCTGACCGGGGGCCGGTCGCTCTGCGCCAACATCGCGCTTGTGAAGAACAATGCCCGCCTCGCGGCCGAGGTGGCGGCGGCCCTGGCGTGACCGGGGCGATCACCCTGATCGCAGGGCCGACGGCGGCGGGCAAGTCGGCGCTCGCCCTCTCGATCGCCCGCACCGCCGGGGCGGTCATCGTGAATGCCGACGCGCTGCAGGTCTATGACGGCTGGCGGGTCCTGACCGCCCGGCCCGCGCCGGGGGACGAGGCGGTGGTGCCCCACCGGCTCTACGGGACCGTGGGTATGACCGACACGTGGTCGGTGGGCCACTGGCTGCGGGCGGTGGGCGAGATCCTGGCCGAGGCCGGGTCGGTCGTGATCGTGGGCGGCACCGGGCTCTACTTCCGCGCGCTGACCGAGGGGTTGGTCGACATCCCGCCGACACCGCCCGCGTTGCGGGCCGAGGCGGACGCGATCCGCGCGGAGGGGGGGACGGCGGCGCTCCTCGCGGCCCTCGACCCCGAGACGCGCGCGCTGATCGACCCCGCGAACCCCATGCGGGTGCAGCGCGCGTGGGAGGTGCTGCGGGCCACCGGGCAGGGTCTTGCCGGCTGGCACCGCGCGACGCCGCCACCGCTGGTCCC
>JANNOT010000307.1:0-2222 GCA_031399375.1 Paraoceanicella sp. | reverse complement strand
GCCGATGCAAAGCGTCGCGAGCCCGGTGCCCTTGCCCGTCCGCTCCAGCTCGTCGAGCAGCGTGCCGAGGATCATCGCGCCGGTGGCCCCCAGCGGGTGGCCCATGGCAATCGCGCCGCCGTTCACGTTGACCCGGGAATGATCGACGTCGAAGGCCTGCATGAAGCGCAGGACGACCGAGGCGAAGGCTTCGTTCACCTCGAAAAGGTCGATGTCCCCGATATCCATCCCCGCCGCCCGCAGGATCTTTTCGGTCACCGGTACGGGGCCGGTCAGCATGACGGTGGGGTCCGTCCCGATCTTCGCCGTCGCCACGATGCGCGCCCGCGGCGTCAGCCCCGCCGCCTCGCCGAAAGCCTTCGAGCCCACCAGGACGGCCGCCGCCCCGTCGGCGATGCCCGACGAATTGCCCGCATGGTGGACATGGTTGATCCGTTCGATCTCGGGGTATTTCAGGATAGCCACCGCGTCGAAGCCGGGCATGGTCTCGCCCATATCCTTGAAGGACGGCTTGAGCGCGCCGAGGCTCTGCATGTTCGTCTCGGCCCGGATCTGCTCGTCATGGTCGAGGATGGTCAGGCCGTTCTGGTCGCGCACCGCCATGACGGAGCGGGAGAAACGTTTGTTCTCCCAAGCTCTTGCAGCCCGTTGCTGAGACTCAACCGCATAGGCGTCCACGTCGTCGCGCGAAAATCCGAACTTGGTCGCGATGATGTCGGACGAGATGCCCTGGGGCACGAAGTAGCTCTTCATGGCCAGCGTCGGGTCGGCCGCGATCGCGCCGCCGTCGCTGCCCATGGGCACGCGGCTCATGCATTCGACCCCGCCCGCGATGTAGGCGTCGCCCGCGCCGCCGCGGACCTGGTTGGCGGCCATGTTCACCGCCTCGAGCCCGCTGGCGCAGAAGCGGTTGATCGACACGCCCGCGACGCTTTCGTCGAGCTCGGACATCAGCACCGCCGACCGGGCGAGGCAGGCGCCCTGTTCGCCGATCTGGGTGACGTTGCCCCAGATCACGTCCTCCACATGCCGGCTGTCGAGGTTGTTGCGCGCCTTGAGCGCGTTCAGCACCTCGGCCGACAGGCGCACGGCCGTCACCTCGTGCAGCGTGCCGTCGGACTTTCCCTTGCCCCGCGGCGTGCGGACGGCATCGAAGATGTAGGCATCGGTCATCGGTGTCTCCGTCACGCGGGTGCGGGCAGGGGGTGCCCGGGCATCAGGTCGTAGGGGTGCTTCCAGCCGGGCAGGGCGGCGATGCGGTCGCGCCACGCCGTGATGGCGGGAAAGCGCGCGTCGTCAAAGCCGAACTCGGGTCCGTAGAACATGTAGCCGACGCAGGAGAGATCGGCGGTCGTGGGCGCCGTGCCCACGATCCACGACCGGCCGGTCAGATGCGCCTCCAGCACCTTCAGCGCCGCCCCCATCCGTCCGCCCAGAAACGCGATCACCTCGGGGACGCGTTTCTCGGGGGCGAGGAAGTTGGTCATGAACCGGTAGGTCGCGATGTTCCCCGTCAGCTTGTGATTGTCCCAGAGCGTCCAGCGCAGCACCTCGCGCCGCGCATCGGCCGAACCGGGGGCAAAGCGTGCGAGCGAGGTCGCGAGATAGTCGAGGATCACGCCCGACTGGGTGATCGTCTTTCCGTTATGCTCCAGCACCGGGACCTCGGCCATCTCGTTCAGCCCGGCGAAGGCCGCCCCCCGGGTCGCGCCGTTGAAGAAATCCACCCAGACCGGCTCCCATTCCGCCTTGCAAAGCTCGAGCATGAGGGCCGCCTTGTAGGCGTTGCCCGACTGGGCGAAGCAGTGGAGGCGGTAATCGGCCATGTCTCTTCCTTCAGCCGCGAGGGGTGCGGATTGTCGTGCCGGCATCGGGGATGATCGTCAGCCGGTCGGGGCGTCGGTCCAGGGCCGCGGTATCGCCGGGGTCGGGCACGCAGACCCCGGGCAGCCCGATCCGATGGGGGCGCATCGCGGCGCTGCGGGCATCGGGCGCCCGGGGCCTGCACCCTCTCACAGCGTCCGCGCGATGAGATCTTTCATGATCTCGTTCGTGCCGCCGTAAATCCGCTGGACCCGCGCGTCCGTCCACATCTCGGCCACCGCATATTCCTGCATGAACCCGTACCCGCCATGGAGCTGGAGGCAGTCGTCGAGGACCTGGCCCTGCAGGTCGGTGATCCAGTACTTCGCCATCGCCGCGGTTTCCACCGAAAGCGTGCC
>JANNOT010000265.1:0-7221 GCA_031399375.1 Paraoceanicella sp. | reverse complement strand
GCCTGAAGAAAGCCGCGCGACCGCTCCGTGAACTTGTCCAGGTTCATGGGGTGTCTCCTCGTCCAGGGGCACCCGCCGTCGGACCGCCCGGAACGGCGGCGCGGTCCTGTCGCGGGCCTTGGGTGAGAGTTGGGCATCTGGCGGGCTGGGTGCAAGGTCTGGGCGTTGCAGAATTGTCACGGATATCCGGGGCGGAGCGCCGGAACGCTCGTGGTTGACACCGATGGCGCGTCTGCGCATCTGGCGCAGGACCCCAGCCGGAGACCTGCCCATGGACCCGGACCGCCCCGCCGACCAGCGCCTGCCAGATGATCGCCTGCCTGACCATCGTCTGATCGTGGCGCTCGACCTCCCCCATGCCGTCGCAGGGCTCGAGATGGCCGAACGGCTGGGGGACCGGGTCGGGTTCTACAAGATCGGCCTCGGGATGCTGACCGGCGGCGGCCTTGCCCTGATGGGCGAGTTGAAGGGGCTCGGCAAGCGGGTGTTCCTCGACCTCAAGCTCTTCGATATCGCAGCGACGGTCGAGGCGGCGGTGCGCGGCCTGACCGCCCATGACCCCGATTTCCTCACGGTGCATGGCGACCCCCATGTGGTGCGTGCCGCACTGGCCGGGCGAGGACCCGGCGCCACGCGGATCCTCGCCGTCACCATCCTCACCAGCCTGAACAGGACCGATCTCGACGATGCCATGATCCTGGCGGGCGATGTCGGCACCATCGCGGTGGAGCGCGCGCGCCGCGCCCTTGCCGCCGGTGCGGATGGTGTCATCGCCTCGCCGCACGAGGCGGCGGCGATCCGCGCCCTGCCCGAGGCCACGGGCAGGCTCATCGTCACCCCCGGCGTGCGACCGGCGGGCGCGGCGGCGCATGACCAGAAGCGGATCGCCACGCCTGCGGCTGCGATCGACGCAGGCGCAGATCACATCGTAATCGGACGCCCGATCTGGGGCGCACCTGACCCCCGCAGGGCGGTCGAGGAGGTCTTGGCCGCGCTGCCCTAGGCGGCGAGGCGGGGGGCCATGCTGCGGACCGGTGTCCCACCAAGCTCCGCCGCGACCGCGTCCGCCACGATCCGCGCCGTCGCGCCCGCCAGCGTCCAGCCGAGGTGTCCGTGGCCGGTGTTGTAGAAGACCCCTGCCCGCCGGCCGCGGCCCATCCGGGGCAGCATGTCGGGCATCATCGGGCGCAGGCCCGCCCAGGGGGTCGAGCGCTCGGTGCTGACGCCGGGAAAGAGCCGGTTGACCCAGTCGGTCAGCGGTCGGATCCGGTCGGCGCGGATGTCGCGGTTGAAGCCATTGAACTCCGCCGTGCCCGCCACCCGCAGGCGGTCGGGGCCGAGGCGCGATGTCACGATCTTTGCCTCGTCGTCCAGCAGGCTGACCCAGGGCGCCGCCATCTGGCTTGCCCGGTCCAGTTCGACCGTGATCGAGTATCCCTTGACCGGGTAGATGTTTACCCGGTCGCCAAGCTGCGCGGCAAACGCGCGGCTCTGCACGCCCGCAGCCACGACGACCCCGTCGAATCGCGCCGCATCCTCGCCCGCGACCCAGACCCGCACGCCCGCACCGTCCGCCGCGACGCGCGTAACATCGGCCCCGTAGCGCAGGGTGGCACCGCGACGCGCGGTGGCGGCGGCAAGCGCGGTCGTAAATGTGTGGATGTCGCCGGTCGTGTCGCTTTCGGTCAGGACGCCGCCGGCATACTGCCCGCCCAGCGCGGGCTCGATCACCCGCATCTCGTCGGGGGTCACGGACCGGCGGGCAAGCCCACCCTCGGCCAGAAGCGCGCTGACTTGCTGCGCCTTCGCGAGGGCACCCCGATCGCGGTAGAGGTGCAGGATGCCCCGCGCCTCGTGGTCGAACGCGATCCCCTCGCGCGCGGCCATGTCGAACAGCGCCTCGCGCGCCGCGATGGCGAGCTGGACGGTCCGCACGGTGTTCTCGCGGTAGCGCGGGATGTTGGCCAGAAACTCTAGCATCCAGGAGTATTTGTGCCAGGACGGGGTGGGGTTCACCAGAAGCGGGGCATCGGCCCGCAGCATCCATTTCAGGCCCTTGAACACCGTGGCCCAGGAATTCCACACCTCTGCGTTCGACGCGGAAAGCTGCCCGCCATTGGCAAAGCTGGTCTCCATCGCCGCATACCGGTTACGATCGAAAACGGTGACGGCGAACCCCTTGTCGAGGAGCGCGTGCGCAGTCGTCACGCCGGTGATCCCTGCGCCGAGGATGGCGATGTGCTTCATGGTCCGTAACTCCGGTCAGGATGACGCAGTCGGCCTCTGCCGTCCGCGACCCCCTCCGTCACTGGCCTGAGAGATTCACCGCGGGGACCCCTCACGATCCTGCGCGGCTTGCTCCTTCGGCGGGCCTTCCGGCCACTCTTCGGAGTTCCTTGTCCGGCTCCGGTCTCTGTGCCTGAGAGATTCCGGGGTGGTTGCTCCTTCGGCGGCATCCTGCGATGCGCTCTCCCGAAGCCGGATTTGTCCTACAAATTTATCGAGAGGCGCCACGGCCATCAAGATCCCCTGCGCCGTGACCGTCCTGCGCCGCGCGCATGACTCAGTTGTTGACCGTATAGCTGCCGAGTTCGCAGATGTTGACTTGCTCGTCGAGGACCTGACCGTCGCTGAACACGGTGCGCATGTCGTACGTGCAGCGGTCGCGTCCGTCGGCGATGGTCACCGACACCGTTTCACCCGCGCCGAGAACGTCCACCCCCAGGATGTCATCCTCCCACGACTCGACATCGGTCGGGGACGCATAGATTTCCATGACCGTAAGGTCGGTCTGGTTGTTGAACGCAAAGGTCAGGTCCTGCGCGACAGCAATGACGGGGGCCGCGGCGAGCAACGCGGTGGCGGCGAGACGGATCGACATGACACACTCCCGAATTCGTGGACGCAACCTTAAGCCTGCGCCGCAGGTGTTAACGAATCATCCCAGGTCAGCCTCCCAGTCCCAGGTGCCCGCGTCGGCCTGCCGCAGCGCTTCGGCCATCGCGATCGCGGCGGCCATGGCGACGTTCAGTGACCGGCCGCCGCCCGGCATGGGGATGCACACGGCGGCATCGGCTGCCGCGTGCACCTCGGCCGGCACGCCTGCCGATTCCCGACCGGCCAGTATCGTGTCCCCCGGGGCGAAGCGATGCGACCAGAGCGGCGTCGCGCCCCGGGTGGTCAGAAGGATGAGCCGCCCGCGCCGCTTGGCCTGGAACATCGTCCAGCTGTCATGCCGCTCGATCTCTGCGTGCTGCGTGTAATCGAGCGCGGAATTCTTCACGGCCCTGGGCGAAAACGGAAACCCGCAGGGTTCGATCACGTCCAGCGCGACGCCGAAGCAGGCGCAGAGCCGGATCATGGCGCCAAGATTGTTCGGATTGTCGGGCTGATAGGTGGCCAGGCGCGGCAACGGTCCGTTCATCGGCCTTCTCCTAAGGTGCGGCAGTCGCGTGCGTCGGACTGTCCGCTGGATCCGCGGTGGCGGCGGGTGTATGCGGCTCTGTCCGGGGCTGCATGGTTGCAGGCCGCCAGGAAACCGCCAAGCCCCGCCGAGGGGCGGACAACTGAGGGAGACGCCCTTGTCCCATGCAGAAGAGCCGATCGGCACCCGCCGCGACTTTCTCTTCGTCGCCACGGGTGCGGCCGGTGTGGTCACGGCCGGGGCGGCCGTCTGGCCGCTGGTCAACCAGATGAACCCCAGTGCCGACGTGCAGGCGATGTCCTCGGTCGAGGTCGATGTCTCGGCCGTCGAACCGGGGACCCAGCTGACGGTCAAGTGGCTCGGCAAGCCGGTCTTCATCCGCCGCCGGACCGAGGAGGAGATCGCCGCGGGACGCGAGGTGAACCCCGCCGATCTCCCCGACCCGGTCGCGCGCAACGCCAACCTCGACGGCGACGCCGCTGCCACCGACCAGGACCGCACCCTGGACGAGGCAGGCGAGTGGCTGGTCATGATGGGCGTCTGCACCCATCTGGGCTGCGTCCCCCTGGGCAACGCGGGCGATTTCGGCGGCTGGTTCTGTCCGTGCCACGGGTCGCATTATGACACGGCCGGGCGCATCCGGCGGGGTCCCGCGCCGGAAAACCTGCCGGTGCCGAAATCCGCATTCATCTCCGATGGCGTCATCAAACTGGGCTGAGGGAAAAGCAAAATGGCCGGAATCCCGCACGAACACTACGAGCCCAAGACCGGGTTCGAAAAATGGCTCTACAGCCGCCTGCCGATCGGGGGGCTGATTTATGATGCATTGATGATCCCGACGCCCAAGAACCTCAACTGGATGTGGATCTGGGGCATCGTGCTCGCGTTCTGCCTCGTGCTGCAGATCATCACGGGCATCACGCTCGCCATGCACTACACTCCCCATGTCGATCAGGCGTTCAACAGCGTCGAGCACATCATGCGCGACGTGAACGGCGGCTGGGCCCTGCGCTACCTGCATGCCAACGGGGCGTCGCTGTTCTTCATCGCCGTCTACCTGCACATCTTCCGCGGCCTCTTTTACGGCTCCTACAAGGCCCCGCGCGAGGTGACATGGATCATCGGCATGCTCATCTACCTCGCCATGATGGCGACCGCCTTCATGGGCTACGTGTTGCCTTGGGGCCAGATGAGCTTCTGGGGCGCCACGGTGATCACCGGGCTCTTCGGTGCGATCCCAGGCATCGGCCCCGACATCCAGACCTGGCTGCTCGGCGGCCCGGCGGTGGACAATGCGACGCTGAACCGCTTCTTCTCGCTGCACTACCTCCTGCCCTTCGTGATCGCGGGCCTGGTGATCGTCCATATCTGGGCGTTCCACACCACGGGCAACAACAACCCCACCGGGGTCGAGGTGCGGCGCAAGGACATCGAGACGGCAAAGAAGGACACGGTCCCGTTCTGGCCCTACTTCGTGATCAAGGACCTCTTTGCCCTGGTCGTGATCCTGGCCGTCTTCTCGGCCATCGTGGGCTTCATGCCGAACTTCCTCGGCCATCCGGACAACTATATCCCGGCCAACCCGCTTTCGACCCCCGCGCATATCGTGCCGGAATGGTACTTCCTGCCCTTCTACGCGATCCTGCGTGCGATCACCTTCGATGTGCTCTTTCTCGACGCGAAATTTGTCGGGGTGCTCTGCATGTTCGGGGCGATCGCGGTGATGGCGCTCGCGCCGTGGCTCGACACCTCGACCGTCCGCTCGGGAAAGTATCGCCCGATGTTCAAGTGGTGGTTCGCGTTGCTCGCCATCGACTTCTTCGTGTTGATGTGGGCAGGTGGCATGCCCCCCGAGGGTCCGGTGCCCATCATCTCGCTTCTGGGCACGATCTACTGGTTCGCGTATTTCCTCGTGGTCCTGCCATTGCTGGGGGTCCTGGAAACACCGCTGCCCCAGCCCGCCACGATCGAGGAGGATTTTGACAGCCATTATCCGCCGAGCGGCCCCGCGGCACCCCGCGCGCCCGATCTCAGCGCCACCCCGGCGGAATGAGGACATGGGCATGATCCGATCGACAATCCTTGCCGCCCTCGTCGCGGGCGGCACGCTTGCGGGTTCGACGGCGGGTCTTCTGGCCGCCGAGTTCGAGGCCCATATCGAGGACGTGGCGTTCCCGTTCGAGGGTCCGTTCGGCAGCTTTGACCGCAACCAGCTCCAGCGCGGTCTCCAGGTCTACCAGGAGGTCTGCTCGGCCTGCCACGGCATCTCCCAGGTCTATTTCCGCAACCTCGGCGATACTGGGGGACCGGAGCTGGAGGAGGAGCAGGCGCGTGCCTTCGTCGCCATGTACGAGGTGACGGACAAGGAAACCGCCGAGACCCGGCCCGCGACCCTCGCGGACCGCTTCCCGCCCAATATGGGCGTGGGCGCGCCGGATCTCAGCCTGATGGCCAAGGCCCGGTCGGGCTTTCACGGACCCTACGGCACGGCGATCAACCCGCTCTTCAAGGGCGTCGGCGGTCCGGAATACATCCACTCCCTCCTGATCGGCTACACGGGCGAGGAGAAGGAGGAGGCGGGCGAGGTCTATTACGAGAACACCGCCTTTCCGAGCCAGTGGATCAAGATGACGCCGCCGCTCAGCGACGACCTCGTGACCTATACCGACGGGACCCCGGCGACCGCCGACCAGATGGCGCAGGACGTGGCGGCCTTCCTGATGTGGACGGCCGAGCCGAAGCTGAATGCGCGCAAGGAAGCGGGCCTAACGGCGATCCTCTTTCTCGGCATCCTCGCCGTGCTGCTTTACTACACCAACAAGCGCCTCTGGGCCCCGATCAAGCGCCAGGCCTGATCGACTGCCCCTCGGCTGACAGGCGCGTCCCCCCGGGGGCGCGCCTGTTTTCCTCACGCCCCCCGGTAGCCCGGGCCCAGATACGCCGAAAGCGCCGGGCTCGGGTCTCCGAGGAACTCGGGCAGCGGCCGGGGTGGCTCGGCCCGCTCCCCTGCGACCAGCAGGCCATGGGTCGCGATCCGGACCGCGTCGCCCGGGTCATGGGTCACCATCAGCACCGTGAGCCCGCCCTCCTTCGCGATCCGCGCCACGAGGTCGAGCATCTCGGCCCGAAGCGCGGGTCCGAGCGCCGCAAAGGGTTCGTCGAGCAGCAGGATCGGCCGCCGCCGCAAGAGCGCACGGGCGAGCGCCACCCGGCTCTGCTGACCGCCCGACAGCGCCCCGGGACGCCGCTCCGCCACGTCCGGCAGTCCGACCGCGGCAAGTGCCGCATCGACCCGCGCGCGGCCATCGGCGCCCAGCCGCAGATCCGCCGCCAGCCCCAGCCCGACGTTCTGCCAGACGCGCAGATGGGCAAAGAGGTTGTGATCCTGGAACAGCATCGTCACCGGCCGCCCCGCCGGTGCCACCCCTGCCATGTCGGCCCCATCAAGACGGATGCGCCCCGCCAGGGGGTCGAGAAACCCCGCGATGCCCGCCAGCAGCGTGGATTTGCGCCCCCCGGACGGGGCGCTGACCGCGGCGATGGCACCGCGCGGGACGTCGAGCGTCGCCGATAGCCGGAACCCGCCCTGGGCGAGCACCAGGCCGTCGAGCGCGATCATGCCCGCCCCCCCAGCCGGTCGCAGATCCAGAAGAGCGCGAAGGCGAGCCCGACGAGCACGAGCGCCGCCCCCGACGCAGCCGCGATCCGGAACGCACCCATCAGGTTGGACACGACCAGCGGCAGGGTCGCAAGCTCGTGCGGCGCAAAGAGCGCGATCACCCCCAGGTCCCCCATGC
>JANNOT010000247.1:0-2775 GCA_031399375.1 Paraoceanicella sp. | reverse complement strand
CGGGATCGCGGCGAAGGCCGCGAGCGAGCCGTCCGCACCCGCGATCGGCATGTGGCCCATCCGCCGCCCGGTCTTGGTACCCAGGCCGAGGGCGATCATCTCGTCGTCGCGGTAAAGCGTGCCGTCAAACAGGATCAGGTCAGCCCCCGCCAGGCGTGCAGCGAGCGCGGGCGTCAAGCGGGCGCATCCCGGCACGTAATGCGCGCGCGCCCCCGCGGCGGTCAGGGTGACGCCGACGGTCTGCTCGCCCTCCAGATCCATGACAATCTCCGCCCCCTCCAGATAGAGCGGCACCTTGCCCGGGACGGGGAAGAGCGTCGCCTCGACCCCCGGGCAGAGCGGGAATGCCGTGCCGAGCGTGATCTCGACCCGGGCTACCAGCGCGGGGTCGAGCACGCCAAAGACCGGGTTGGCCGAGAGCGTGGCATGGATGCCTGCGGTGGCGAAGACGGTGAAGGGCTGACGCTCACGCAGGTGCAGCAGGCCCGCCACATGGTCGATGTCGCCATTCGTGATGAGGACCGCCGAAAGCGGGCTGGCGCGCGGTCCGGTCGGATGCAGTTCGGGCGTTGCCGCCATCTGGACCCGCAGGTCGGGCGAGGCGTTCAACAGTGCCCAGGTCGCCCCGTCGCCGCTGACG
Organism: Paraoceanicella sp.; assembly: GCA_031399375.1. GTDB lineage: Bacteria > Pseudomonadota > Alphaproteobacteria > Rhodobacterales > Rhodobacteraceae > Paroceanicella. Next base: position 2,135 of record JANNOT010000247.1, on the reverse strand, counting down.
CAGGCGCCGGACTGGGATGCCGCGGCAATCGTGCCGCGGCGCGCGGCCGTGCAATTGGTGCAACCGCAATTCCATTGCGGCAGGCCACCGCCCGCCGCTGCCCCCAGGATGCGGACGCGAAGCGTCATGGGCCCCGCGTCCCCGGTGGGATCAGAACAGATCGCCGTCCTCGGCCGGGGCGTACATGTTGATTTCCATGCCGCAGGCAAATTCTTCGATCATCGGAGCGGTCCAGGCCATATCGGGTATCCTCCCACTGGTGTGGCGCCCCTGAGTCGCGGCGCGTTCGTCATTTGCTGCGACATGGGCCAGGAAGTCAAAACGACAAAGGTCGGATATCGCCCGCGCCCACGCGCGCCATGTCGCCGCCGCGACGCGAAGCGGCGCGACGGGCTGAGACGCGTTTGTCACAGTGCCGCGATAAGGCGCATGAAGGTTCCGTTACAGACAGGGGAAAAACCAAAATGACGATCACCCGCCGCTCTGCCCTACGCCTGACCGCCGCGGCGCTCGCCGCGCCCGCGGTGCTTCGCGCCCATGACGCGCTGGCCCAGTCGGGCAGCGTCAAGGTCCTCGCCTGGCAGGATTACATCCAGCCCAACATCGCGGAAAAGTTCCAGAAGGACACCGGGATCGCGCTCGAGCTCACCACCTTCGGCTCGAACGACGAGGCGGCGAGCACCGTGCGGTCGTCGGGCGGCAAGGGGTTCGACGTGGTGTTCCCGTCGATCACCAACGCGTCCCAGTATGTCGACGATTCGGGCGAGAGCTTCTTTGCCGAGATCCCGGCCGAGGTGAACGTGGCCAACGTGATCCCGTCCTTCGTGCGCGACAGCGCGGGCCTGGGCGGCGTGCACAAGGGCAAGCAGATCCTCCTCCCGTTCGACTGGGGCACCGAGGGCGTGACCTTCAACAAGGCGACCCTGCCGATCGCGGACGCCGACCTCTCCTATGGCGACCTCTGGCGCCCCGAAGTGAAGAAGGCGGCGGCGTTCCGCCAGAAGTCGGTGATCTACGGGACCGGCCTCTATCTCGACGCGACCGGCGCGGTCCCGTCCAACCGCATGCTTGACGTCTACAAGTCCGAGGAGGATGCCCGCCGCGTCTGGACCGGCATCACCCAGTGGATCCTGGAGCGGCGCGAGAATTTTGGCGCGTTCTGGAACAACGCCACCGAGGCGACCGCGGCGTTCAAGGAAGCGGGCTGCGTCATCGGCCAGACCTGGGACACCACCGGCCTGCTCCTGAACCGCGAGAACCCCGATTTCGTGTACCGCGCGCCCAAGGAAGGCATCATCACCTGGCTCGACAGCTTCGGCATGCTGCGCGAGGCGCCCAACCGGCCCCAGGCGATCGCGTTCATGAACTTCATGCTCCAGCCCGAGGTGGGCGGCATGTTCGCCAACAACACCGGTTACAATTCGGCCGTGGCGGGTGCGGCGGACTTCGCGTCCGAGGAGTTCAAGCGCCAGTTCAACGAGGTCTACCGCCCCGACGTGCTCGGCAACATGTGGTGGTGGCAGGCAGACGTCCCGTTCCTGGCCGGCGTCACGAACGAGTTCGTGGAAATCCTGACCAACGCCTGATGTTCCGGGGCGGCCCCGTGCGGGCCGCCCACACCTGGGGGGGTGGAATGCGCGGCAAGGATGTGCGGCTCGACGCGATGCAGGTGACCTATCCGAACGGGTTCACCGCCGTGCATCCCACCGACCTGTCCGTTGCGGCAGGCGAGTTCTTCTCGATCCTTGGCCCGTCGGGCTGCGGCAAGACGACGATCCTGCGCACCATCTCGGGCTTCGTGGAGCCCACGGGGGGCCGCATCCTGATCGGGGGCGCGGACCAGCGCGGCGTGGGGCCGGAGGGGCGGCCGACGGCGCTGATCTTCCAGAACCTCGCACTCTTTCCGCTGATGACAATCTGGGAAAACGTGGCCTTCGGGCTCGAAGCCCGCGGCATCGGCCGCGCCGCCCGCCGGGCGAAGGCGGAGGAGCTTCTGGCCCTCGTCGCGCTGACGGGGCAAGAGGACAAGAAACCCGGCGAACTGTCGGGCGGCCAGCGCCAGCGCGTGGCCGTCGCCCGCGCGCTCGCGGTGGAGCCCGCCGTCCTGCTGCTCGACGAGCCGCTCTCGGCGCTCG
>JANNOT010000233.1:0-15959 GCA_031399375.1 Paraoceanicella sp. | reverse complement strand
GGCAGCGGCCGGTCCGGCGACCGCGTCGTGCGCGGCGCGCGGGCGATGGCGGCGGCAGCATCGGGCGGGACCGGTGCGCGGGGCGCCGGGGCGCGCGTGGGGGGCATGGCACGTGCCGGGGCGGTGCCGGGTGCCGCTGGGGGCGCTGGGGCGGAGATGGCGCAGGGCGGTGCCGCTGCGGTGAACACCGGGACGCGGGTTGGCCCGGGAAGAGACGCCGGTGGGGGCGCGGGGGCGGAGATGGGGAGAGGTGCCGCCGCCGCGGTGTATGCCGGGACGCGAGTCGGAACGGGCAGGGGCACGGGCACGCTTACGGGCGCCGGGCGGGGCGCCGGGGCGGGCGGCGGGTTCGGCGCCGGTTTCGGCGGCGGGGGTGCGGTACCCGGCGGTGTGGGGGCGGTCTGGAAGGCGGGGCGATCCTCGACCTGGCCGTCACCCACGTGCAGGACGCGGTCGGCGAGGCGGATATGGCTCGGCCGGTGGGTGGCCATCAGGATGGTGATCCGTCCGCGCTCGGCCGCAATGATCGCGGCGATGGCTGCGGCCGCGTCGTCGTCAAGCCCGCTCACCGCCTCGTCGAGCAGGAGGATGGGCGCCTGAGCGAGGAGCGCCCGGGCGAGGGCGAGGCGCAGGAGCACGCTGCGCGGCAGGCCCGCCGCCCCGGCCTCGCCGACCCGGGTCTCGAACCCTGCGGGTAGGGTGTCGATCACCCCGAGCACCTGCGCCCTGTCCGCGGCCTGGCGAAGGTCCGCCTCGGTCGCGTCGGGGCGCGCGAGGCGCAGGTTCTGGGCGATGGTGCCGTAGATCAGTTCGGGGTGCTGGGGCACCCAGGCGACCGCGCGGCGCAGGACCGCAGGCTCGTAGGCCCGCGTGTCGTGCCGGTCGACCCGCACCGCGCCGCCCTGCGGACGGTAGAGCCCCGCGATCAGCTTGAGCACGCTCGATTTGCCCGACCCTTCCGCCCCGGTCAGGGCCACGACCTCGCCATGGCGGATCGTGAAGCTCACGCCCGACAGCACGGGCTCGCTGCCCGGGCGGTAGCGCAGCAGGACGCGGTGGAACGCGATGTCGCCACGCTCGGGTGCCGCGCGGCGCGCCTCTCCGGGCTGAAGCCGCTCGGTCTCGAGCGCGAGCATCCCGTCGACCTGGCGCAGCGAGGCGCGGGTCTGCTCCCACCGCGACAGCATCACGAACCCGGTCTGAAGCGGGCCGAGCACCCGCCAGATCAGCATCATGCCCGAGATCAGAGCCCCCGCGGTCATCCCGCCGCCGAGCACTGCGAGCACGCCCAGGACGACCGCGCCGAGCCCCGCCCCGGTCACGAGCGCCTGGGCGAGCAGCATGGCGTTGCCCCCGGTCCGTGCCGCCTCGGCCGAGGCGAGTGCCGCCGCCGCCGCCGCCTCCGCGTAGCGGGCGGTCCAGCGTTCGGCGGCACCGGCGAGCTTGAGCGTGCGCTGCGCCTCGATCGCCTCGAGCGCCAGGGCATCGCGGGCCTGCGCGGCCTGCGAGGCGGCGACGGAGCTGCGCTGGATCGTCCCGCGCGTGGCCCAGAAGAGCACGAGAAAGCCGAGCGCTGCGACCAGCGGCACGACCGCGACCCAACCCCCCAGCAGCACGAGCAGGCCGAGCACGAGAAGGCTGAGCGGCAGGTCGAGCACGGCGAGCGCGAAGGCCCCGGTCAGGAAATCCCGGATCGCGGTGAAATCGCGCAGCCGCGACACCTGGGCCGCGCGCCCGGCCCCGTCGATCAGCGGCGCGGGCAGGGCCATGAGCTGGCCGAACACGGTCGCGGCGATCAGCCGGTCGAGCCGCTCGCCCATCGCGCTCAGCGTGCGCTGGCGGATCGTGCGAAAGACCGTCTCGGCGATCCCGGCGCCGACGACCCCGAGCGCGAGCGGCAGGAGCGTCGGCAGGCTGCGCCCGCCCACGACGGCATCGAAGATCACCATGGTGGCGATCGGCGTCGCCAGCCCCGCGATCGCCACGACCAGCGAGAGGAGAAGGAGCACCGGCAGTTCGGGCGCAAAGCGGCCGATCGCGGCCCGGGTCCAGGACCCGCGGGCCGCAGGTACCTCGGCCGGGACCACCGCGTAGAGGGTCCCGCGCGACGGGCGCCGCCCATGGGGGGCGACGCGCCCGGTATGCCCGTCGAGCTGCAGGATCTCGCCCATCGTGCTGCGGTAGAGCAGATAGACCGCCCCCGCGGGGCCCACCAGCAGCGCGGGCAGCCGCCGGGGGTCCACGCGGCCGCCCCTGAGCGTCACGGGCCGCGTGGGGTACCCGAGATGGGCGAGCGCGTTGCGGATGTCGGTCAGGTCGGGGTTGGGCTCCGCATGGGGCAGGGCGTAGAGGATGTCGCGGGGCGCCCCGCCCCAGCCCAGAACCTGGAGCATGGCCGACAGGCAGAGGGTGAGCGCGCTGGGCGGCAGACCGGGAATGGGCGGCACGTCGAGGCGCCCGGGGTCCGGGTGCGGTGCGCGGGTAGCGCGCGGCGGGTCGGCGGGCGAGGGTGCGGGCCATCCGATGCCCGCCCGCGGGGCGGCGAGCGCGCTCAACTCCGCACCGTCAGCCGACCGTCGCCGAGCGCCATGACCCGGTCCATCCGGTTCAGCACCGACGCCCGGTGGCTGACCATCACCACGCCCGTCGTCCCGTGCAGGGTCGCGAGCGCACGGACGAGGCAGGCATCCCCCTCGGGGTCGAGATCGGCAGTGACGTCGTCGAGCAGGAGCAGCCGGGGCGACAGGGCGAGCGCCCGGGCGATCCCGAGCCGCTGGACCATGCCCCGGGGCAGGTAAACCCCGCCCGGCCCGATGCGCGTGTGCCAGCCCTGGGGCAGGGTGCTCGCGAAATCGTCGAGCCCCATCAGCGCCCCGGCCCGCATCGCCGCCTCCTCCACCCCCGGGGCGTGGAGCGTGAGGTTGACGAGAAGGCTGCCCTGGACCACCGCCGGTCCCTGGGGCACCAGCGAGATCGCGGGCCGCGCGGGGCCGATGTCGTGCTGCGCGAGGTCCTGACCGTCGATCAGCACACGCCCGGCCGCCGGGGCGACCTCGCCCGCGATCAACTGGAGAAGGCTCGAGCGGCCGCTGCCATTGCGCCCGACAATGCCGACATGCTCGCCCGGCGCCACCTCGAGCTCCAGCCCCTCGAACAGATGCCGGTCGTCGATCTGGGGGCCGTAGGTCACGCCCTCGATCACCAGATGCCCCGCCCCGACGCGGAGCGGCGGAAGGCCCGGGCGGGATTCCGCGGGCAGGGCATCGAGCTCTGCGACCCGGGCCAGCCGGTCGGCAACCGCCTGGAGGCGGGACCAGAGGGTGATCCCCCCGACGAGCGGCTGCATCGAGCGCCCCGCAAGCATCACCGCCGCGCCGAGGCCGCCGATGCTGAGCCGCCCGTCGAGCGCCATCATGGCCCCCCAGGCCGCGACGCCGAGGGTCGAGAGCTGGGCCAGCATCAGCCCCGCGTCCTGCGCCGCCCCCGTCGCGTCGGTCAGCCGGCGGCGGCTTTGCGCCGCGGTCCCCTGGAGCCGCTCGTAGCGCCGTTCCATCAGCGCGCTGGCGCCGAGCAGCTTGACCGTGTGCAGCCCCTGCAGCACGTCGTATAGAAAGTTGAGCCGCCGCTCCTCGACCTGGGCGAGGCTTTCGGCCCGGCGCCTGATCCGCGCACCCGTCGCCACCGCGAGCAGGAGCGCCGCCCCCAGAAGCCCGAGCGGCACCAGGACGAGCGGCCCCGCGAGCCCCCAGAGGATCGCGAGATAGACGAACGCGAAGGGGATATCGAGAAGCGACTGAAGCGCGGGTCCCGACCACGCCTCGCGCAGGCTGCCGATGGCAAAGAGCCGCTCGGAATAATACCCGGCCCCTCGCACGGGAAAGAGGCGCGAGGGCGCATCGAGCAGCCGGGTCATCGCCGCCTGGTGCAGCTCCGCCTCTGCCCGCGCGGCGATCCGGCCGAGGACGTCGCCCCGGATGATGCGCAGCGCCGTCTCGATCATCAGCGCGACCGCGACGCCGATCGCGAGCATCGACAGGGTCCCGAGGGCGGCATTGGGCAGGATGCGGTCATAGACATGCAGGAGCGCGATGGGCAGGGCGAGGGCGAAGAGCGTGATCAGGAGCGTAGTGAGCACGAGCCCCGCGAGGGTCTGCCCGAAGGACAGCCGGAGGATCTCGCCAAAGGGCGAGCGCAGCCAGCGGGTACGCGCGATATCCTGGGCCGACATGGGCGGTGGCCTCAACGGGACGGTGATACGCTTAAGCTCTTGCACGCGAAGCCTAACGACGCGTCAGTGCCGCCCGCGTGCGGCGCCGCATATTTGTCCTGCATTTGCCGCAAGTTGCGCGCGACCGGGCTCCGCACACCGCATCCGGGGGGCCGCCGGGTGTGTCCGCGGCGCGCGGAAACGTGTGTGGCGGGCCGGGCCGGTTGTGCTAGCGATGTCGCACCGCAGCAGAGCGGTGTCCTGATACCCGGATCAGCCGGGGGAGAGGGAGTGCATGTTCGACGACCCGATCCGCAAGAGACCCGACGGCTACGACAAGCGCGTCGCGCTGGTGCTCCAGGGCGGCGGCGCGCTCGGCAGCTATCAGGCCGGCGTCTACGAGGCGCTGGCCGCGGCCGACTACCTGCCCGACTGGGTCGCGGGAATTTCGATCGGCGCGATCAATGCCGCGCTGATCGCGGGCAACGCGCCCGAGCACCGGGTGGACCGGCTGCGCGCATTCTGGCAGGACATCACGACTCCGCTGCCGCTGCCCGACTCGGCCGCCGAGCGCAAGCTGGGGGCGTCCATCGCGGTGATGAAGGGACAGCGCGGCTTCTTCACCCCGCGCACCGCCGCCGACTGGTGGATGGGTCCCGCGCCGGTCAGCTACTACGACACCGCCCCCCTGCGCGCCACCCTGGAACGGCTGGTCGATTTCGACCGCATCAATGCCAAGGAGGTACAGCTCAGCGTGGGCGCGGTGAACGTCGCGACCGGCAACATGGTCTATTTCAACAATGTCGACCGGCCGATCCGGCCCGAGCACATCATGGCCAGCGGGGCGCTGCCGCCCGGGTTTCCGTCCGTCGAGATCGACGGGGCGCATTACTGGGACGGCGGGCTCGTGTCCAACACCCCGCTGGAATTCGTCCTGCGCAGGATCCCCCGCCGCAGTCGGCTCGCGTTCCAGGTCGATGTGTTTCCGGCCCGCGGGCCGGTGCCCACGACGCTCGAGGCCGCGACCGAGCGCGAGAAGGACATCCGCTATTCCAGCCGCACCCGCGCCGGGACCGACCACATGAAGCTGATGCAGGATCTGCGCCGCAACGTGAACGCGCTGATCGAGCGGCTGCCGCCCGAGCTGCGCGATACGCCGGAGGCGGAATATCTCTACCGCTTCGGCTGCGTCACGACGATGGACATCGTCCAGCTGATCTACCGCCCCGGCGAGACCCAGGGGTCGCAGAAGGATTACAGCTTCGGCCGCCCGACCATGGAGGCGCGCTGGGCCCAGGGGTTGCACGATGCCGAGGCGACGCTGCGCGCCTCGCCCTGGCTTGCCCCCGCCGCGCCGGATGTGGGGGCGCGGACCTTCGATGTGCTCGCGGCGCGGATGCGCGCGACGCGGGAATCCGTGGGATGATCGCGGCCGAGCTGCGCGCGCGGGCCGGGGCGATGCCGCTGACCAGTCCGTCCTACCCCGTCGGGCCGGCCCGGTTCGCGGGGCGCACCCACATGGTCATCGCCTATCGCACCGACCCGGACGCCATCGCCCGGATCGTGCCCGCGCCGCTGCGCCCGGTCGGGGACGTGGTCGAACTGGACTTCGCCGCCATGCCCGACAGCACGGGGTTCGGCACGTACCACGGCGCGGCCCAGGCGATCCCCGTCACGCTGGGGGGCATGCCCGGCCGCTACGTGCGGCTGATGTTTCTCGACGTCCACGCCCCCATCGCGGCGGGGCGCGAGCTCTGGGGGTTTCCCCAGAAACTCGCGCGTCCCGGGCTCTCGGTCCAGCGCGACACGCTGGTGGGGACGCTTGAGGTCTCCGGCCTGCCGGTCGCGCGGGGAACGATGGGCTACAAGCACCGGGTGGCGGACGGGGCGGGGGCGTTCGACGATCCGCTCTATCTGCTGAAGATCCTGCCCCATGTCGACGGGACCCCGCGGGTCTGCGAGCTGGTGCGGGTGACGCGCAGCGCGGTGACCGTAACCGGGGCCTGGACCGGTCCTGCGGCGCTCGAGCTCGGTCCCCACGCGCTCGCGCCGCTGACCGACCTTCCGGTACGGGCGGTGGTCTCGGCCCTGCATGTCGTGGCCGACTACACGCTCGACCTCGGCACGGTCGTGCACGACTATCTGGCCTGAGACCGGACGGACGGGAGAGCGCGCGATGGACGAGACCGAGGTGCGGCGGCGGGCGTTCGCAATGCCGCTCGAGAACCCCTCCTTTCCGCCCGGACCCTACAGGTTCGTGAACCGCGAATACCTCATCATCACCTACCGGACCGATCCCGAGGCGCTCGCCCGCGTGGTCCCCGCCCCGCTGGTCGTGCCCGAGCCGGTGGTGAAGTACGAATTCATCCGCATGCCCGACAGCACCGGCTTTGGCGATTACACGGAATCCGGACAGGTCGTCCCGGTGCGCCTGCCCGACGGGCGGGGCGGGGGGTATGTCCACGCCATGTATCTTGACGACGATCCCCCGATCGCCGGCGGGCGGGAGCTCTGGGGGTTCCCCAAGAAGCTCGCGAGCCCGACGCTGCGGGTCGCGGGCGACACGCTGGTCGGGACGCTCGACGTGGACGGCATCCGGGTCGCCACCGGGACGATGGGCTACAAGCACCGCGCCCTGCCCGGGGCCGAGGCGCGCCATGCGCTGGAGGCGCCTGGGGTCCTCCTGAAGATCATGCCCCATGTGGACGGCACCCCGCGGATTTGCGAGCTGGTGTCCTATACTCTCAGCGACATCGTGCTGAAGGGGGCGTGGAGCGGGCCTGCGGCGCTCGACCTCGCACCCCACGCGCTCGCGCCGGTGGCCGACCTGCCGATCCTCGAGGTGCTGTCGGGCGTGCATATCCTGGCGGACCTCACGCTCGACCTCGGGACGGTCATCCATGACTACCTGGCCTGAGGACGCCGTGTGACGGCCGCGGCCCTGATCGGGGCGGGCGGGGCCTGGGGGATCGCAGGTCTCGCGGTTGCAGCGGCGTTCCTGCTGGTCGGGCTGGACCGGATCGACCCCGCGGCGCGCGGTGCCTATGCATTCCGCCCGCTTCTGGTGCCCGGGATCGTCCTGCTCTGGCCGGTCGTCCTCTTGCGCTGGGCGCAGATCGAGGGGGGGCGGGGCGTGGGCATCGGGGGCCAGCGCGGCAACATCGCGGCCGCGCGCCGGGTCTGGCAGGTGTTCGCCCTGCTCCTGCCCGTGCTGCTGGGCGCCGCCGCCCTGCTGCGCGGCGCGGCCCTGCCCGAAACGCCGTCCCTGCGCCTGAGCGTGCCTGCGCCCACCCATGCGCCGGGCGGGGCCGCGCCCGCCGATGTGCCGGAGGGGGCTGCACCGTGAGCGTCGCCTACACCCCCGTCGGCTGGACCCGCACGAAGATCGTCTATGACGCCGTGCTGCTCGCGGGGGTGGGGGCCTATCTCACGCTCTTTCCCATGGCCGCCCAGCAGGCGGTGCTTTCGAGCCCGCTCGACGGGCCCGCGCTTCGCATCAAGGCGTTCGGGACCTGCGCGTTCCTGCTCCTGACCCTTGTCCTCTGCATCGGCCCGCTCGCCCGGCTCGATGCGCGGTTCCTGCCGCTGCTCTACAACCGCCGCCATTTCGGGGTCGTCACCGCCACCGTCGCCTTCGGCCACGCGATGGCGGTGATGGGCTGGTACTTCAGCTTCAGCCCCGTCGCGCCGTTCGAGGCGCTGCTGTCGTCCGATGCAAGCTACGGGCAGATCCGCGGGTTTCCCTTCATCCCGTTCGGCATCGCAGCCCTGGGATGCCTCAGCGTCCTTGCGGTCACGAGCCATGATTTCTGGCTCGCCTTCCTCGGGCCGCGGCTCTGGAAGGCGCTGCATCTCGGCGTCTATGCCGCCTATGCGCTGGTGGTGGCCCATGTGGCGTTCGGGCCCCTGCAGGATTACCTCCGCGGCGGGTTCGCCTGGGTCGTGCTCGGCTCGGTCGCGGGGGTCACCGCGCTGCACCTCGCCGCCGCGCGCAGGCCGTCCGCGGGTGCCCCCCGCGAAGGTCCCTGGGTGGTGGCGGGCGAGGTCGCGGCGATCCCCGAGGGACGCGGGATCGTCGTGCCCGTGGCCGGGGGCGAGCCGGTGGCGATTTTTCGCCACGGGGGGCGGCTTTCGGCGGTCAGCAATCTTTGCGCGCACCAGAACGGTCCGCTGGGCGAGGGGCGGGTGCTCGACGGCTGCATCACCTGCCCCTGGCACGGCTTCCAGTACCGGCTGGAGGACGGGTGCGCCCCCGCCCCCTTCACCGAGAAGATCGCAACCTACCGCCTGGCGCGCGACGGCGGCCGGCTGCTGCTGGACCCGCGCCCCAACCCGCCGGGCACCCGGGTCGAGCCCCTGAGCGTGGAGGATGCGGCGTGAACGGTGGGCCGTTCTTCGTGGGCTGGAACGCCGCATCTGCGCGCGGGTTGGGCCGGGTGCTGGTCCCCGTCTCGGTCGGCTTCGCCGTCGGGCTGGGGCTGCTCGGGGCGGTGCTGGGCGGGACGGTCGAGGATCCCGCGGCGAGCCTGATCGCGCTTGCCCCCGGGCCCGCGCCTGCGGCGGGGTTCGTGCCGGGCGAGCACGTCCTGACTGGGGTGATGACCGCCGATCCCTATCCCGTGCTGCATGTCGCCGCGACGCCCGAGCATCCGCAGGGGCGCGCCCTGCTGATGACGGGCGACGGCAAGGTCGGCGTGCCCTATCCGCCCGAGGCGTTCGGGCGGGTCGTCACGTTGAGCGGTGGGCTTTTTCGCCGCGGCGAGATCGAGATGCTGCTGCCGCGCGAGCTGGTCTTTGCCGACGGGCGCGCCGTGGCGCCGCCGGTGCCCGTCCCGCTCGGTCGCTGGCGGATCGTGGGCGAGGTCTGCGACGGAAAATGCACCGCGGGGCTGATGGCACCGGGGTCCGGGCTGTCGCACCGGGCCTGCGCCACGCTCTGCTTTGCGGGCGAGGTGCCGATGATCCTCGTCGCCGCCGCCCCTGTGGCGGGGCGGTCGTTCCTGCTGATCGCCGGCGCCGATGGCGGCCGTCCGCCCGAGGCCCTGCGGGATCTCGTCGGCCTGCCCGTTGTGCTGGAGGGGGAGGTGGAGCGCCATGGAACGCTGCTCGTCCTGCGTGCCGACCTGGCCCGGGCGGAGCGCCTGTGAGCAGCGTCGCGCTCCGCGCCACGATCCGGGCCGCGATCACCGCCGCCACCCTGGCCGCCGCGTGGTTCGGGTGGGAGGCCCTGGGCACGCTCGTCTGGCGCGTCGGGCTCGGCGGGGTCGATCCGGTCGCCCGCGTGGCGCTCGGCTTCGCCGCGCTATCGGGGGTGGAGGCGGTCCTGCACCGCCTGCGCCGTCCACCGTCCTGACCCAAGGAGTTCTCCCATGTCCCTTCCCGTCATCATCGTCACCGGCGCCGCCGGGAATGTCGGGCGCGCGCTCCTGACCGTGCTGGCCCCGCTTTGCGACATCGTCGCGGTGGACCGGTCGGCCGAGGCGCTCGCCCCGCTCCTCGCCGCCCTGCCGCGGGCCGGGGCACATCACGCGATCGGCGGCGCCGACCTGCTCGACCCCGCCGGGACGGCCAGCGTCGTGGCCGCGGCCACCGCGCGCTACGGGCGGCTCGACGGGCTGGCCCACACGGTCGGCGGGTTCGAGATGGCCGATGCGGCCGAGAGCGGCCGCGACATCTGGGAGCGCATGTTCCGCATCAACACCCTGTCCACCGTCCTGATGGTCCAGGCGGTGCTCGGGCCCATGACCGCGGCCCGCGCGGGCGCCATCGTCGCGATCGCCGCGGGCGCGGGGGTCAAGGCCCCGGCGGGCCTGGCCGCCTATGCCGCGTCCAAGGCAGCGATCCTGCGCCTGATCGAAAGTTATGGCGACGAGCTCAAGCCCGCGGGCGTGCGCGTCAACGCCGTGATGCCGGGCACCATCGACACGCCGCAGAACCGCGCCGCCATGCCCGATGCCGATCCGGCGCGCTGGGTGACTCCCGCCGAGGTTGCGGCCGCCATCGCCTTCCTTCTCTCGCCCGCCGCGAGCGGGATCACCGGGGCCGCCCTGCCGGTTCCCGGCCGGGGCTAGGTGCCCGCCCGCCCCGGCCCGGGGCGCGGCGATGCGGTCCCGGCGACGGCAGCAGACCCCTGCCCCGGGGCGGGGCAGGCGGGTCCCACTGTCACGCAACCGCCAAGAATGCTTGGCGCGGATGGCGGACTGGGGCTACGCTGCCGGGTAGCGCCCTCCCGAATCACAACGAAGAAAGGGTGCTAGGGAGGATGCGAGATGGACATCATCTCCAAGCGGTCCGGTCCGCGGCGCGAGGACGTTGCGGCGCGGAGCCTGCTTGAAAAAAACCGCGGCACCATCGAACAGCTTGCCGACCAGATCAGCAACGGCGCCTATTCCGCGCGCAAGGCGGCCAAGGCCGCACCCCAGGCGCCCCAGGCGCAGGGGCTGATCGTCTCGGACATGGGCGGGCCGCGCAAGTCCGCCGAGCCTAAACCCTATGTGCGCATCAGCCCCAACCGCCGCGTCGTCGTGGTGGATTACGAGACCAGCCGCCAGATGCATTATCTGGGCGAACTGCGCCGGGTGGACGGGCGGCTGTGCTTCCAGCTCGCCACCAAGACCAACGGGTTCTTCTCGTCGCTCGAGGCCGAGCTTGCCGCCGTGCTTGCCCCGCTCGACGGCGCGGTTATGGGCGGTGCGCGGACCGAGGCGGCGCTTGCGGCCGAAATCTCGGGCCTTCTGGGATACGTCTGAGGCCCCCGCGACACGACACAGATTTGACATGCCAGGCAGTCCGGCAGACCCCTTTCTAGGAGTTGCATGATGCCACCAAGCCCTCGGAACCGTGGTCTGAGCGATCCCACCGACATCGATCATCGGCGCGTGAACCGCGCATGGGAACGACATCAGGCCGGGCTTGCCACCGAGGGCGAGGCAGGGGGCGTGCGTCCGGTCATCCACCAGTCCTGGGCCCGGTCGACCTCGGCCGGGATCGACCCCCAGCGCCACGAGGCGCCGGCCGCCAAGGATGCGGCCGAGGTGGAGCGCCTGCGCCAGGCGAACCGGGCGCTGTCGCGCGCCGCGCGCGGATCGCTCGACAAGATCGGGCGCATGCTCCACGGCGCCGAGGCGATGCTGATCCTGACCAACGAGCAGGGCCTGGTGGTCGATGCGATCGGCGACCCCAAGACCCTGGCTGCGGGGCGCAAGATCAACCTCCATGCGGGTGCGCTCTGGAACGAGCATGCCGTGGGCACCAACGGGATAGGCACCGCGCTCTGGGCGGGCGAGCCGATGTTCGTCCATGGCTCAGAGCACTATGTCGAGACGCTCAAGGACTGGTCCTGCGCCGCGGCCCCGATCCGCAACCCCATCGACCAGTCGGTGATCGGGGCTGTGGATCTGTCGGGCCTGACCAAGATCTTTCGCCACCACAACACCGCCTTTGCCGCAGCGGCGGCGGGCGAGATCCAGGCGGCCCTGACCCAGGCCCTGAACGAGGAACGCATCCGCCTGCTCGAGGCGCTGATCGAGCAGGTCCCGGTGGCGGGCAGCGAGGACGGGATCCTCATCCTCGACCGCTCGGGGCGCGTCCTGCACCGGGCGGGGTTCGAGCGGCTGATCCTGACCGACGGGACCGAGATGGACACCCGTATGGGCCACCGGCTGGTGCATCTGGCGGGCGAACCCTCGGCCGATGCGGTTGCCGCGGCCCTGCCCTCCACCCTGACCTGCCGGGGGGTCAGCAACCTCTCCATCGACGGCGAAGTGCGCGGCATGGCCGTCATCGTCGATTGCGGGCGCAGCGCCAAGCGTCCGGGGGCGGCGGTCCCGCATCCGCGGGGCCTGTCCGCGCCCCGTCCCGTGCCGGGATCCCAGATCGTGGCGGAAAGCCCGGGCATGCTCGAGGCGATCGACCTCGCCCGCCGCGTGGCCCGGGTCAACGCCCCCGTCCTGGTGCAGGGCGAGACGGGGACGGGCAAGGAGCTCTTCGCCCGCCTGATCCACACCGAGAACGCGGGCGCCCGCGATACCCCGTTCGTCGCCATCAACTGCGGGGCGATCAGCCGCGAGCTGTTCGGGGGCGAGCTCTTCGGCCATGTGGACGGCGCCTTCACCGGCGCGGTGAAGGAGGGCAAGGCGGGCAAGCTCGAACAGGCCAATGGCGGAGTGTTCTGCCTCGACGAGATCGGCGAGATGCCGCTGGAGATCCAGCCCTACCTCCTGCGCGTGCTCGAGGAGCGGGTGCTCTACCGCATCGGCGACAGCCGGGCCCGGCCCTTCGACGCGCGGCTCGTGGCGCTGACCAACCGCGACCTGCGGGCGGAGGCGCAGGCGGGACGGTTCCGCCAGGACCTCTACTACCGCATCGGTGCGGTGACCGTGCAGGTTCCCCCGCTGCGCGAGCGGGGCGATGATGTGCTGCTCCTGCTCGAACACTTCAACCGCCGGATCGCGGCGGAGTTCGGCCTCATCCCCCTGCGCTTCTCGGCCGAGACCCGGGACCTTTTCCTGCGCTACGCCTGGCCCGGCAATGTGCGCGAGCTGCGCAACCTCGTCCAGCGGCTGCACCCGCTGTCACGCCACCGCGACATCGGGGTGGCCGACCTGCCGCCCGAGATCGTGGCCGAGCCGCGGGTCCCCGATTGCGGCGTCCCCGAGGGGCGCGGCAGCCTGAAGGATGCGGAGCGCACGATGATCCTGCGCGCGATCGCCGAGCATCACGGCAACCTGAGCCGGGTCGCCGATACGCTGGGAATTACCCGCCCGACGCTCTACCGCAAGCTTAAGGTCTACAACATCCAGCGGATGTTCCGCTGACCCCACCGGGGTCCCGACGCCGCGATTGACTCGGTATGCGGCTGTGTCCCAAGCTGCCGCAGCGCAACAGGCGGGGCGGGCGGTGGACATGCTGGTGCTGGAGGCGACGCGGAAGGGGCTCGACCGGCACTATGTCGGGGTGACGCCGCAACTCCTCGCGCGGGTGCGGGCGAACTGGTCGGCGCACCGGCTCGACCTCGATGCGATCTGGCGCGAGGCGGTCCAGGGGCTGCCGGGGTTCTGCGAGCTCGACCGCCTGCCTGCCTTTCCCGACAGCCGGCCCGTCGATCTCCTGCTGCTCTTTGACCAGGGCTGCGCCTGGGTTGACACCCTGCGCGAGGTTTGCCTTATGCTCGAGCGCGCGGGGGCGGAGGGGCGCCTGACGCCGGCCCAGGTTCGCGGGCTGGCCGCGATCGCCGCGCGCCTGCGCGAAGGGTTGGCAGCGGTGCGCACGCTCGCCATCGCTGGGCTTTCGATGCCCGCGATGCAGATTGCCCGCTCGATCTCCGAGGATGTGGACCTTGCGCTTGCGCTCATGGTCCGTCGCAAGCTGGCCGAGGCGTTCGTCGAATGCCGGACCCCCGAGGATGCCGCGGAGTTCTGGCGCCGCCACATCGCGGGCGGGCGGGCGTTCCGGCTGGTGGCCCAGGCGCTCTACCGCTTCGGCCTCGATTATTCCGAGGACAGCGACTATGTGCGATGGCGCAAGGAGGTGCTGGTGTTTCTCGGCAGCGCCGTCCACACGTCGTTCGTGGGCACCGCTGCGGCGGAGCGTGCGGCGGGGCAGGGCGACAGCCTGAACCCCACGGCGCAGGAATGCCTCTACTTCGCGACCATCCGGGTGCAGGAAATGTGCGCCTACAGCCTCGTGCTGGGGGCAGACCTGCGTGCCGACCTCGACCGGCTGGATGCCCCCGCGGGTCTGTCTGCGCAGCGCCTGCGCTTTGCGCAGGTCGGGGGGGAGATCATCGTGGACCAGATGCGCTGGCTGACGGGCACGCGCGGCGACGGCGTGGGGTCAGGCCCCGCGCTGGACCTCCACCACCGCGTGCACTAACGCCGAACGCGGGTCGCCCGTCACGAGGGACGCTTGGGCGCGGTCTCCATCCGCCCCTCTGCGACCCAGCGGGCGGCCAGCACCAGGGCGCCGGTCGTGAAATCCTTGCCATGCGCCGCAATCATCGCCTGGGCGATGTCGGCAAGCTGGCGGAAGAACGCATCCTTGCTCTCTTCCTCCTCGGTCAGGCGCGGTTGTGCGGTCATGCGTGGTCTCCCTTGCGTGTCTATTTGAACAGGCTGGGCGGAAACGCCACCAGCGCCGCCACGCCTGCGGCATCGCCGAACGCGAGCTGCCCGCCATCGGGCGACCAGGCGAGCGCGGTGACCCCCGCCCCATCGCCGCGCAGCAGCATCTCGTCGCGCACGCCGACGCGCGCGAGGGTCAGGAGACCGCTCGCGTAACCCGCGGCGATCAGCGGGCGGTCGGGCGATGCGGCGATGCGGTCGACCACCACGAGCCCGGTGCGCCCGGCCTCGCGCGGGGTACCGAGCGTGCCCGCCTGCCAGTCCCAGGCGGCGGTGCGGAAGGCGCCCGATGTCACCATCGCCTCGGCGGCCGGGCACCACCCGACGCTGTCCACCGGGGTGGGATAGTCGGGCATCGGCGTGACCGCGCCGTCGGCCAGGCGGACCAGCGTGATCCCGCGCGTCGCCCCCCCCGCGGCGACGGCAGTTCCATCGGGGCTCGCGGTCAGGCGCAGCGGGGCATCGGGCAGCGCGACCGCGCCGACGCGCACCCCGTCCTGCCAGAGCGTGATCCCCGCCGGACCGGCCACCGCAAGCATCCCGCTGCGAGGCACGAAGGCGAGCGCGTGAACGGCCGCCCCCGTCTCCAGCACCGTGGCGGGTGTGTCGGGGGCGAGGAGGACGACCCGCGATCCCTCGGCCGCGGCGACCGTTCCCGACCCAGGATCGTGGGCGAGCGCGGCGGGCACGCCGGTCACGGGCGCGGTGACGGGCACCGCCTGCCCGCGCGGGGTGACCGACACGAGGCCGCCGCCCGCCCGCCCGGTCAGGAACGAGCGTGCACCGAACGGGACGACCGGCCCCGCCACCGCCTCGACCCGCGGCGCGGGGCGCACCTGCGATTGCCGCGGCAGGATGGTCTGGCGCCCGGTGTCGGCGGCGCGGCGGATCCGCGTTTCCGGCCGCTCGGGATCCGCGAGCGGGGCGAGGGCGAGCGTGCCGCCCCCTGCAAACGCGACCGCGGTCCCGTCGGCATTGAACACTGCCGCCGTCACGGCCCCGGGCAGGCGCCAGCTGCGCGCCAGAAGATCAAAGAGCGACGGGGCGACGGGGCTGTCCAGCTCGGCATCCGACATCGGTTGCATCCTTTCAGGAAACGGCCGCGGCAAGCTCGCGATCAAGCGCCGCGAGCTGGTCATCGAGCGCCCGGACCCGCGTCTCTGCCGCATCGAGCGCCAGGCGCGCCGTAGCCTCGGCGTCCTCGGCCGCGTCGCGCCCGCCCCCATCGGCTCCCTCGGCGACGGTCATCATGCCGATCTCCGCGCCGCCCATCCGGGCCTGGGCGCGGTGATGCGCGGCATTGGCGACGCCGAGCGCCAGCACGACGTCCATCCGCTCGCGCAGGATCTCGGGCGCCCCGCGCTGGGTCATCGCCCGTTGATCCGGTCGGCATCCGCCTCGATGGCGCGCAGCTGGCGGGGGAGGTCGTCGGCCTCGGCCAGGAACTTCGACTGCACAGTGTCGATATGGCTGCGGAGCGCATCCCAGATGTCGGTGCGGATCACGTTGGTCGTGTCGCCCATCAGCCGCTCGATCTCCTCGATGCGGAATGGGCGCGACAGGGCGACGCCCGAGAACACGAAGTCGCGCATCTCGGTTGCATGCTTGTCGATGAAGATCTGGAGCAGCGC
>JANNOT010000139.1:0-10495 GCA_031399375.1 Paraoceanicella sp. | reverse complement strand
GGTAATGCGCCGCGGGGCGCACGCGCTCGTCCACCAGCATGGTGGGCGCGCCGCCGGTGGTGATGTTGACCACGACGTCGGAGGCTTGGCGGATGATGCCAAGGAAGGGGGCGAAGGCCTCGGGCGACTGGTCGGGGCGGCCCGTGACCGGGTCGCGGGCGTGCAGGTGGACGATGGCCGCCCCCGCCTCGGCCGCACCTATGGCCGCATCGGCGATCTCGGTGGCGGTGATCGGCAGGTCGGGCGACATCGACGGCGTGTGGATCGCCCCGGTCACCGCGCAGGGGATGATGACCTTGCGTGCGTCAGCCATGGTCGCGCTCCTTCATCTGGCGCTTGTGGGCGGCCAGTGCCATCAGGCGCCGGTCGCGCCACATCTGCCGGTCCTCGAGCCCCGCCTGGGGCAGGCGGGCGCGCCGGTCGCCCTCGACCGCGTCGAGCACGGGGCCCGCCCAGTCCACCCGCCGCTGCTGGCTGGGGAAGAGGTTTTCGTAGATGCCCTGGTAGCGGGTGACATAGTCCCGCACGCCGCCCGGGGCGTTGAGGTCGATGGTCTCGAACGGCCCCATGAAGGACCAGCGCAGCGCGAGCCCCTCGCGGATGCCCACATCCACGTCCTCGGCGGTCGCGTAGCCGTCGGCGACCAGGCGGAACGCCTCCTCGAGCAGGGCGCCCTGCATCCGGTACATCACGAACCCGTCGAGTTCGCGCGCCATGACGATGGGCGCGTGGCCCGCCGCGCGCAGGAAATCGCGGGCGCGCGCGACGGTTTCGGGCGCGGTCCAGGGGGCGGGCACGATCTCGGCCGCGGGAATCAGGTAGGGCGGGTTGATCGGGTGGATCACGAGGCAGCGCGCCCGACCCGCGAGCGTTTCCGTGAACGCCGAGGGCAGGATGGCCGAGGTCGAGGAGGCGAGGATCGCCCCCGGCGGTGCGAGCCGGTCGAGATCGGCGAAGACCGCCCGCTTGATGTCCACATTCTCGGGCGTGGATTCCTGGACGTGGTCGGCACCGGCCAGCGCCTCGGCCAGGTCGCCCTCGATCCCGATGCGCGCCAGAACCGTGTCGGGCGGGGCACCGCCCAGAAGGCCATGGCTGTCCAGATCCGGCAGGACCCGCGCGATATAGGCGCGGGCGGCGGTTGGCGCATCCGCGTTCGCGTCCCAGAGCGTGACCGGGTGCCCGGCCCGGGCAAAGGAGATCGCCCAGGCCCGGCCGACGAAGCCCGTGCCGACGATGGTGACGTTGCTCATCGATCCCCCCCTCACAATGTCTCGACATTACCGTCGACGCCGAGCGACTGGCCCGACAGGTTCTCGCCCATGGGCGAGGCGAGAAAGAGCACCATCGCCGCGACGTCATGGGGCGTCACCATCCGGCGGAGCGAGACGCGCTCGAGATAGCGCGCCTCCATCTCCGCGTAGCTCAGGCCGAGTTGCTCGGCGCGGGCGCGGATCACCCCCTCGATCCGCGGCCCCTCGACGATGCCGGGCAGGATCGCGTTCACCCGGATGTTGTGGGGGCCGAGCTCCTTGGCGAGCGACTGGGTGAAGCCGATCACCCCGAACTTCGCCGCCGCATAGGGCGTGCGGAAGGCATAACCATGCCGCCCCGCCGCCGAAGACATGTTGACGATCCCGCCGCCCCCCGCCGCCCGCAGCATCGGCACGGCGAGCCGCGTGCACAGGAATTGCCCCGTCAGCCCGATGTCGAGGCAGGCGCGCCAGTCGGCCACGCTGATCTCCTCCACCCCGCCCGTCGGCCCGGCGATCCCTGCGTTGTTCACCAACACGTCGAGCCCGCCGAGGCTTGCCCCCGCCTCCTCAAAAAGCCGCGCCACGTCAGCTTCGTCCGAGACGTCCGCCCGGGTGGCGCCCTGCCCGGGATGGGTCGCGCGGAAATCGGCCAGTGCCGCCTCGGACACGTCGCAGACATGCACCCGCGCGCCGTGGACCGCGAACATGTCCGCGATCGCCCGCCCGATCCCCCCCGCGCCAGCCGTGATCAGGACGCGCAGCCCGGGCTTCATGACGCCGATCAGGGGCTGGCCTTTGGGCGTGGGCATCGAGGGTCTCTCCCTGATCAGGACCGGCGGTCATGCAGCGCAACCCTTGCCCCGCGGACGCCGATGGCCAGAAGGGATGGCCTTCTGGCATGGGGCGGGTTGGTCCCCGCAAGCGGCGTCCGGAGCGCGGTCAGGAGCACGACTGCCCCCGCCGCCCCCAGATAGCCCCCCCGCCCGCAGGAGATCAACGCCCGTCCGAGTATCCCCGCGCCGGTGGAAAGGACCACGCCATCTCGGCGGGGCCGCGGGCAGACCGCGTCGCGCGCGGCCAGGGCTGGCCGACTGGCCGACGGTCCCATGGTCGTGCAGGGTACGACCTGCGCGGCGCCCTGCCCTGCAGGCGCCCTACTCGGCCGCCTGCCGGAGCGCCGCTGCGTTGCGCAGCGTGTGCGCGAGCGCCGGGTGGCTTGCAACCGCCGCACGTTCTGCCTCGCTCAGGGCGAGGATGGCCGCGCGGCGGTCGCCCAGGACCGCGATCTTCGCCGCGGCGGTTGCGATGTCGACGGCGGCATCGGGCTGCGGGGGCGGGGTCGCGGCGTAGTGCGCACGGGCGACCGCGGGGCTGTCGATGAGGCTGTCCAGCGTCGCCTGCGCCGCACGAGTGAAGCGGCCACGATGGTACTCGGCGGCCAGAAGCTCGGACGGCGGCGACATTTCTTCGGGCGTCACCATCAGGCCGATGCGCCGCAGCGCAAGGCCACCCGCACGCGAGCCGCTGAGCGCCGCGAGCGGCACGCCGAGCAGCAGCCCTGCGAGCGTGGGCGCCTGCCAGGGCAGAAGCTCCGGCATGCTCGCCCAGAGCCCCGCGGCAAAGAGCGCCGCGAGCACCGTCGTGCGCCCATGGCGGCGCATCGACCCTGCCCAGTCCGCGGCCCCCGCCCGCGCCTGGGCAGGCCAGCCCGAGTCGCGCCCGCGCAGGATGTCGATGATCTGCCCCGTCTGGCCCACCATCAGCACGGGCGCATAGAGCGCCGCGACCGAAAGCTCCACGGTCGCCCCCGGCCAGGAGCCGCAGACCGCCACCCAGCGCCTGCCGCCGCCTCCGGCTGGCAAGCGCGATCGCGATCCCGATGAGCTTTGGCAGGAGCAGGACGAGGATCGAGACGGCAAAGAGCCTGCGCACCCGCTCCACGTCAAAGCGCGGCCAGTCGGGAAAGAGCTGGAGCCCCTGGGTGAAGTAGTTGGGTTCCGCGAGCAGGGTCGTGGCCGTCAGCGCCGTGCCCACGACCAGGAGGGCAAGCCAGAGCGGCGACATCGCGTAGGCCGCGGCACCGAGCGCCATGTGCAGGCGGCTGACCGGAGCAAGCCCGGGGCGTCCAAGGATGCGCAGGTGCTGCAGGTTGCCCTGGGCCCAGCGCCGGTCGCGCACGGCGGCGGTCTGCATCGAGGGGGGGCCCCCCTCCCAGCTGCCGCCCAGGTGCGGGTCCATCTCCACGCGCCAGCCCGCCCGGCGCAACAGGGCCGCCTCGACGAAATCATGGCTCATGATCGTCCCGCCGAAGGGTTTGCGTCCCGGCAGGTCGGGCAGGCCGCACGCCTCGGCGAACGCCTCGACCCGGATGGCGGCGTTGTGGCCCCAGTAGTTGCCGTCCGACCCCTGCCACGCCGCAACGCCGCGCGCCGCCACGGGGCCGTAGAGCGCGCCCGCGAACTGCTGTGCCCGCGCCCAGAGGGTCTCGCCCCCGGCAAGCACCGGCACGGTCTGGAGCAGGCCCAGGTCGGGCTCAGCCTCCATCCGATCGGCAAGCGCGATCAGCGTCTGCGCGCTCATCACGCTGTCGGCGTCGAGCACGATCATCGTGTCGTAGCGCCCGCCCCAGGTCTCGACGAAATCACGCAGGTTTCCGGCCTTGCGCCCGGTATTCTTCGGGCGGCGCCGGTACCAGATGACCATCTCTCCGGCCAGCGCCTCGCGCAGCGCGGTGAAGCAGGCGGTCTCTGCCACCCACGCATCGGCGTCGCGGGTGTCCGAGAGGATGAAGATCTCGAACCGGCCGGCCTGCCCCGCCGCCCCCAGCGCCTCGCCCATGGCGAGCAGGGCTGCCGCGGTGGTGGCGGGATCCTCCTGGTGGACCGGCATGGCGAGCACAATGCGACCCGCCCGCCCTGGGGGCGGGACTACACGCCGCGGCGCAAGCACGAGCCCCGCGATGGCCGACCCGGTCGCCAGCGCGATCCAGAGGAAGGTGAGCGAGAAGAGCGCCCAGAGCGCCCAGCCGAGCAGCCCGGTCTTGTCGGTCTGGACCAGCGCCAGCATCTCGTCGCTCGCCCAGAACGCCCCCGCGGCGGCGCAGCCGAAGGCGACGAGCCGCGCGAGCAGCACCCGCGCACCAGCCGCCCGCCGGAGCGCGCGCGGCGCCCGGTCGAGGTTCTGGATGGGCATTGCCCGGGGGCAGCTCGGCGGGGTCGCCGCCTGTCCGGTCGTGCCCGGTATCGCTTCGCCTACGCCGTCCATCGGTAGAGCCAGCTTTCCGCGGCCACCTGGCCGTCCACCATCAGATCCGCCCGAAGCTCGGCCATGGGGGCGTCGCCGGGGTCGAACTTGAACGCAAGGCGCATGCCGTCGGGGGCGGGCGTGCTGTGGAGCACCACGTCCGCCACGGTCCCGGCCGAGGCGAAAACCCGCGGCTCCGCCCGGCCCGCGTAGCCTGCCGCCCCGGCATAGTCGATGACATAGAGCCGCCGTGGATCACCCGCGGGCGCGCCCGTGACAGCCCCGGTGCGCGTGGCCGCCACCCGGGGGATCGGCGCATCGTCGGGCGGCGTGTCGGTCCAGTGCAGCCGATACGCGATCTCGTGCGCCATGCCCGCCACCAGCGGCGCGCGCGGGCGCCAAAACGCAACGATGTTATCGTTGAATTCGTCGGCCACCGGGATCTCCACCAGCAGCACCGCCCCCGGGCCCCAATCCCCCGCAGGCTCGACCCAGGCCGAGGGGCGCAGGTCGTAGCGCGCCTCGGCATCCTCGAACCGGGCGAAGTCGCGCCCGCGCTGGACCAGGCCGAAGCCGCGCGGGCCCTGATCGACGAATGCCGAGACCTGGAGCGTACGGTGATTGGCCAGCGGCCGCCAGAGCCGCTCGCCCGCGCCGTTCACGATCTGGAGCCCGTTGCTGTCATGGACGGCCGGGCGGTAGTCGTCGACCCGGCGCGCCGTGGAGGCATCGAACCAGAACATCGAGGTGAGCGGGGCCATGCCGACGGCGGACAGGTCCGTGCGCGGGTGCAGCACCAGGCGGATGTCCATCGCGGTGGTCTCGCCGGGCCGGATCACCGCCTGCATCGCACCGGTGACCGACGGGCTTTCGAGCAGGCCGAACACCGTCAGGCTGGCCGCATTGGGTTCGGGCTCGACGATCCAGAATGCGGTGAAGGTGGGAAACTCCTCCCCCTCCGGCTCGGCGGTACGCAGCGCGAGCCCGCGGGCCGACAACCCGTAGACATGCCGCCTGCCCACCGCGCGGAAATAGCTCGCCCCCTGGAACACGGCGACCTCGTCCATCACGTCGGGGGACTTGATCGGATAGCGCAGGCGGAACCCGGTATAGCTCATCCCCTCGGCCGAGGACGGTCGCAGGGCAGGGTCGGCATAGTCGAACCGGTCCGGCTGGAACGCGATCGCCGTGGTCGTATCGGCCCCGATGACGTGGACCGCGACCGCTTCCTGAAACAGGAAGCCGGGGTGAAAGAGATCGACGCTGAACCCCCGGCCCTCGCCCTGCCAGAGGGCCGCCTCGCGCCGGTAGCGGATGCCGCGGAACTGGTCGTAGGTCAGCGCGTCGAGCGGCGGGGCCAGGGTCTGGCGCGCCGGCTCGTGGGGCGTGCGCGACCGGGCGGCCGACAGCGCCACCACGTCTTCGAAGCGGCGGACGACAGCGGGTGCCGGTGATGCGTCCTGCGCCCCAGCGGCGGCGCCGAAGGCTGCCAATGCCCCCGCGGCAACCAGAAACCCCCGCCGGTCCAGCGTCGGCCCGGGCAGGGCCGGGTTGACGGGTCGGGGGGGTGTGATCATCGCGGCCTCTCCTCTGTTCGCCCATCGGCTCGCGCAGGGCCGTCGTCCCGCCCAGGCGTCGCGCAGACCATGCTGCACCTGCGTAACGCGACGCGTGCAGAGATTGTTCCGCGCGTGCGCCCGCGCAATGGTGGAACCTTTTGGGTCGCCGCCACGTTTGCGTGACAGGACCTTGCGGGACCTGCGCCGACGGGCGCACCGCTCCCCTGCCTCTTCGCCCGCCCGCCCCAGCGCGCGTGCCATGGACCGGTATTCCGGTTCCCGGAACCGTGCTGTTGCCCCAAAAATGGAGATTTTCGTGAACCAAATCATCTATATCGTCGGCCTGATCGTGGTCGTGCTCGCCGTCCTCTCGCTGGTGGGGGTGCGCTGATGCTCGGGTCACAGGAGACGCGCGCCGGCGCCACGGCCATCGCGGACAATGGCGGGTCCTATGTGGACTGGACCGCGATCATCGCGGGCGGCGTGTTCGCCGCTGCAATCTCGTTCGTCCTCGCAGCGTTCGGTGGCGCGTTGGGGTTGTCGATCACCTCGCTTCGCCAGGGCGAGGGCGCATCGGGTATGTGGCTCCTGATCGCGGCGGGCATCTGGTTCGTGTGGATGTCGATCTCGAGCTTTGCTGCGGGCGGCTATCTGGCCGGCCGTCTTCATCGGCCCCAGCCCGGGGCCACCGCCGAGGAGAACGAAACCCGTGACGGCGCCCATGGTCTGGTGGTCTGGGCCGTCGGCGCGCTGGTCGGTGCGGTGATCGCGGCCGCAACGATCGGTGGTGCGACCAGCACGGCCGTCGAGGCGACCTCGTCCGTCGCAGGCGGCGTTGCGGAAAGCGAGATCAACCATCTGGCCGGCACGATGTTCCGGACCGAGGCGAGCACGCTGCCGATCGATCCCGCGACGCGGGCCGAAGCGGCGCAGCTTCTCACCCGCAGCCTGACCACCGGCGAGATGGGCGAGGCTGATCGGACCTACCTCGCCCGCATCGTGGCGACCAGCGGGGGGATCGATCCCGCCACGGCCCGGACCCAGGTCGATGCAACCATCACCGCGCTGGAGACCGCGCAGGCCGAGGTGGTTGCCGCAGCCGAGCAGGCGCGCGTGGCGGGGGTCATCACCGGCTTCCTCGTCGCCGCAACCCTGCTGGTCGGTGCTGCCGCGGCCTATGCCGCCGCAGCGCTCGGCGGTCAGCACCGCGATGAGAATACCACGCTTGCCGCCCGTTCCGTTCGCCCCGCCATCTGACACAGGAGAATTCCATGCGCGCTGCACTGTTCGGCTGGCTCCTCGGAGCCCCCACCATCGTCATCATCCTTCTGGCGCTCTTCGTCAGATGACCCTTATCCCGGCGGGCAGTGATGTCCGCCGGACCCCTTTCGTCCAATGAGGTCACCCCATGGATACCACCACCCCGCAGGAGGACCGCGACGCGGTCTGGACGATGATCAAGGACATCCGGTTCGCCTCGATGGTGACCCGCACCGCCGACGGGGCCATGCGCTCCCGGCCCATGACGGCCCAGGGCGAGGGAGAGGGCGACACCCTCTGGTTCTTCACCGACACCCGTTCGGGCAAGATGGACGATATCGCGGCCGACCCGCGCGTGCTCATCGTCTACGCTGACCCGTCGTCCCAGGCATATGTGTCCGTCGCAGGCCGCGCCACGGCGGTCGACGACCGCGCGAAGATCCACGAGCTCTGGTCCGAGCCTACCCGGACCTGGTTTCCCGACGGGCCCGAGTCACCCCAGATCGGGCTGATCCGGGTCGAGATGGAGACGGCGGAATACTGGGACGCACCCGCGGGCGTCATGGCGATGGCGTATGGCTATGCAAAGGCCCGCCTGACCGGCGAGGCACCGGATTTTGCCACCCATGGCAAGGTCGCCATGTAGCACCGGGATACCGCCCCGCACGCACGCAAACGCCCGACGGTTTCCCGCCGGGCGTTTTCAGTTGCCACAACTGCCGGTTAGACCGGCAACCGCGGTCGATCAGAACTTGATCCCGTACCCGATGGTCGCGGTGATCACGCCCTCGCTCCAGTCACGGCCCCGTTCGTTCACGTAGATGTCGTAGGCAACCTTTGCCTCGAAGCCTTCGTAGCGCAGCCCGATCTCGGGCCCTGCGAACCATCCGCCCCGGGCGGACCCCTCGATATAGGTGTAGCCGCCGTTCGCGCCGATATAGGCCACCTCGCCCAGCCGGACGTCGGCCCCGAGGGCCGAGCGGCCACCGAAGCCCTCGTCATCCGAGCCGAAGCTGTAGAACCCGGCCTGCTCGGCCGAAATCGCGAGCACGTCGTTGACATTGTAGCTCGCCATCAGGTTCACACCGGCCAGAACGCTTTCGTCGTCGGGCTGGTTGTTGTAGCCGACAAAAGGCCCGATGGAGAACTGGAGCCGCTCCTCCATCTCGACCGGTGCTGCTGCAACCGGTGTCGGCGCGGTCGCGATGGTGGGCGCGTTCACGCTGACCTCCACGCGGCGGTTGGCCTGCTCGACCGTCCCATCGGGGGTCTGGACGGCAAGATCGCCCTCGCCCCGCCAGCCGGTCGTGATCGCCCCGGCCGGAACGCCGCGCGCGATGAGAGCCGCGCTGACCGCCTCGGCCCGCCGTTCGGACAATTGCTGGTTGTAGGCGGCATTGCCCGAGGTATCGGTATGCCCCTCGATCCCCACCGTCGCCGTGCCGCTCGTGCGGTAGTCGGCGGCGGTGGCGTCGAGCAGCGTCTCGTGTTCTGCGGTCAGACGCGCACTGTCGAGCGCGAAGTAGAGGGCGCGGGTCTGCGCCTCTGCCGCCAGGGGCATGATCATGGGGGCCATCGCCGCCATGACGAACGGCACTGAAAGATACGTGCTGCGCATTATGGGCCTATCTCCATCCAAGAGGGCGCCGCCTGACGCGCACCACACCCTGTGGCGCCGCAGCGGCACTTCCGGATCAACGCCCATTCGAGTGTGACAGTTGCACGAAATGCGTGCATGGCCCGAAGTCGATGCAGAAATACCACTCCTGTTTCAAAATAATACAGCGGGATTTCTGGCAAGAGAAAGGGCGGGCACTTGCCCGCCCCATGCCGTTTCGGTCGTGCCGGGGTCAGACGGGGGGAACCGGCCAGCCCGCACCGTAATGGTCGCGCACACCCCGGTCCCAGCTGCGATCATTCCAGTCGGGCTCCTCGTCGGCGCCGAAGCTTGGCGCCGCCTCCAGCTCGTCGCGCGTGAGCGCCACGAGATACCCGTCCAGACCGACATCATAGGTCAGCGACGTCCAGGGCAGCGGGTGGCGCTTTGCGCCCATGCCCAGAAGGCCGCCGAAGCTGAGCACCGCATAGGACACCTGCCCGCTGCGCTTCTCGATCATCAGGCGCTCGATGCTGCCGATCCGGCCGCCGTCGGCCCCGTAGACGGACGTGCCCGCCACCTTGTCCGAACCGATGAGCGCCACCGTCTCGTCGCGCGCCAGTTCTTCGCCCTGCATGCTCATGGCTGATCTCCCTTTGCCTAGCGCCGACGAAACGCCCCGGCCGGGACCCGGGTTCCCTGTGGGTTGCCCCGGGCGCCCGCCGCGGCTAGGGTAAGGGCAACCACAAGAAAGACTTGGGGAGGGGATTGCCCATGGCGTCGGTCACGTTCCGCGACGTTCGAAAGGTCTTCGGCAATGTCGAGGTGTTGCACGGCGTCAGCATCGACATCGACGAAGGCCAGTTCGTCGTGCTCGTGGGCCCGTCAGGCTGCGGAAAGTCCACGCTTCTGCGGATGCTCGCGGGGCTCGAACATGTGTCGGGGGGCGAGATCTCGATCGGCGACCGGGTGGTCAACGACCTCCCGCCAAAGGATCGCGACATCGCGATGGTGTTCCAGAACTACGCGCTCTACCCGCATCTGACGGTGGGCGAGAACATGGCGTTCTCGCTCATGCTCAAGAACGCGTCCAAGGCCGAGATTGCGGCCAGGATCGCGCCCGCGGCCGACATCCTGGGGCTGTCGCACCTGCTTGACCGTTATCCGCGCCAGCTTTCGGGCGGCCAGCGCCAGCGCGTCGCCATGGGCCGGGCCATCGTGCGCGACCCGCAGGTGTTTCTTTTCGACGAGCCGCTGTCGAACCTCGACGCAAAGCTCCGCGTCGCCATGCGCACCGAGATCAAGGAGTTGCACCAGCGGCTCGGGACGACCACCGTCTACGTCACCCACGACCAGATCGAGGCCATGACCATGGCCGACAAGATCGTCGTGATGAACTTCGGCAACATCGAACAGGCCGGCCCGCCGCTTGAGCTCTATGATCGCCCCGCCAATCTGTTCGTCGCGGGCTTCATCGGCTCCCCGGCCATGAACCTGCTCGAGGGCCGCATCGAGGGCAGCCGCTTCATCGACACCGAGGGCCACCACTGGCCCGTCCCCGTGAACGGCCACGCCCCGCC
>JANNOT010000078.1:0-10857 GCA_031399375.1 Paraoceanicella sp. | reverse complement strand
ACCGACATCACGGACGCGATGATCGTAGGGCGGCTGTTCGAAAAGCTGTTCGCGCGCGGCGTCGTGGTCGTGACCACATCGAACCGCTCCCCGGGCGAGCTCTACAAGAACGGGCTCAACCGCGAGCTGTTCCTGCCCTTCATCGCGCTTCTGACCCAGCGGCTCGAGATCGTCGTGATCGAAAGCCCCACGGATCACCGCCAGGGGCGGCTGCGCGGTCGGCCCGTGTGGTTCGCGCCGCTCGGGCCCGAGGCGGACCGGGCGATGGACGATGCCTGGGACTTGCTTGCCCACGGGCCGGGCGAGCCGATGACCCTGCGCGTGGCGGGCCGCGACGTGGTCCTGCCCCGGACCCGCAGCGGAATCGCGCGGATGGCCTTCGACGACCTCTGTGCCCGCCCGCTCGGCCCAGCCGACTACCTCGCCATCGCCGGTGCCGTACGCACGCTGATGATCGACGGCATCCCCATCCTGGGCCGCGCCCGCAACAACGAGGCCAAGCGCTTCGTCACCCTGATCGACACGCTCTACGAGGCGCGGACACGCCTGATCGCCTCGGCGGAGGCGGAGCCCGAGACGCTTTACGTGGATGGCGAGGGGGCGTTCGAATTTGCCCGCACCGCGAGCCGCTTGCGGGAGATGCAGGGGGCCGACTGGGGCTAGGGGATAGGGACGGCCGCCCCGCCCTTGCCCGCCTGATCGCTCGCCGATAGCCCCGCACAGGGACCACGCAGCGCGGCCATGCGCGCGCAAGCCCGGGCGCGTATCGGAGGTAGCCGCCGCGATCCGCTCGCCGATGGACCGCGCAGTCCGGAAGGTGTTAGCGTGCCGATGGCGCAGCCGGCCAACACCTGTCCCGGACACCCCCGTCAGGATGCGGATGCCATGGAGTGTGGCGACGCCATCGCGGCTGTCCTGGTGGCTGAAGAGGTAGCCGGGCGCCGAGGCGCCCGGGCGCTTCTGTCACGCCCGCCGCTCGATCATCAGCTTCTTGATCTCGCCGATCGCCTTGGCCGGGTTCAGGCCCTTGGGGCAGGTCTTGGCGCAGTTCATGATGGTGTGGCAGCGGTAGAGCTTGAAGGGATCCTCCAGCTCGTCCAGCCGCTCGCCCGTCGCCTCGTCGCGGCTGTCGATGATCCAGCGATAGGCGTGCAGCAAGGCGGCGGGGCCGAGGTAGCGGTCGCCGTTCCACCAGTAGCTGGGGCAGGAGGTCGAGCAGCAGGCGCACATCACGCATTCGTAGAGGCCGTCGAGCTTCTTGCGGTCGTCGATCGACTGGCGCCATTCGGTGGCGGGCTCGTTGGTCCTCGTCTCCAGCCAGGGCATGATGCTGGCATGCTGGGCGTAGAAATGGGTGAGGTCGGGGACCAGGTCCTTGACCACCGGCAGGTGGGGCAGGGGGTAGATCTTGACCTCGCCTGCCACCTCGTCCAGGCCGTAGATGCAGGCGAGCGTGTTGATCCCGTCGATGTTCATGGCGCAGGAGCCGCAGATCCCCTCGCGGCACGACCGGCGAAAGGTCAGGGTGGGGTCGATCTCGTTCTTGATCTTGAACAAGGCGTCCAGCATCATCGGCCCGCAGGTATCGAGATCGACGAAATACGTATCGACCCGCGGGTTTTCGCCCGTATCTGGATTCCATCGATAGATCTTGAAGGTCTTGAGCCGGGTCGCCCCGGCAGGCTTCGGCCAGGTCTTGCCGACCGTCACGCGGGAATTCTTGGGCAGGGCCAGTTCAACCATGTCTCGTCTCCACGTCCGGTGTCAGTAGACCCGCGCCTTTGGCGCGATCTTCTTCAGGCTGATGCCGCCCTCGTCCTCGGTCGTCAGCGGGTCGAGATGGACGGGCCGGTAGCCAAGTGTCACATGGTCCGCCTCGTCCACCCAGGCAAGCGTATGGCGACGCCACGTCACGTCGTCACGGGTCGGGAAGTCTTCGTGCGCGTGGGCGCCACGGCTTTCCTGCCGTGCTTCGGCCGAATAGACGGTGGTCAGGGCGTTCGGCAGCAGGTTGGCAAGCTCCAGCGTCTCCATCAGGTCGGTGTTCCAGATCAGCGAGCGGTCGGAGACCTTGACGTCGCGAAAGCCGTGCGCGACCGCGCTGATCCGCTCGCACCCGGTCCGCAGGCTGGCGGATGAGCGGAAGACCGCCGCATCGTCCTGCATCGCCTTCTGGAGGGTCAGGCGCAGCTCGGCGGTGGTGGTCGCGCCGTCGGCGTGGCGCAGGTGGTCGAAGCGGTCCATCGATTTCTCGACCGCGGCGGGGTTCAGCGGGCGGTTGGCGGCCACCCGGTCCACGACCTTGCCCGCCCGGATCGCGGCCGCCCGGCCGAATACCACAAGATCGATCAGCGAGTTCGAGCCGAGCCGGTTGGCGCCATGCACGCTGGCGCAGCCCGCCTCGCCCACGGCCATCAGTCCGGGGATCGTGGCATCGGGGTCGGCATCGGTCGGGCGCAGCACCTCGCCCCAGTAGTTCGTGGGGATGCCGCCCATGTTGTAATGGACGGTGGGAAGCACCGGGATCGGCTGCTTGGTCACGTCCACGCCCGCGAAGATCCGCGCGCTTTCCGAAATGCCGGGCAGGCGCTCGTGCAACGCCGCGGGCGGCAGGTGGTTGAGATGCAGGTGGATGTGGTCCTTGCCCGCGCCGACGCCGCGCCCCTCGCGGATCTCGATGGTCATGCAGCGGCTGACCACGTCGCGCGACGCGAGGTCCTTGTAGGTTGGGGCATAGCGTTCCATGAAGCGCTCGCCCTCGGAATTGGTCAGGTAGCCGCCCTCGCCCCGGGCGCCTTCGGTGATCAGGCAACCCGCGCCGTAGATGCCGGTGGGGTGGAACTGGACGAATTCCAAGTCCTGAAGCGCCATGCCCGCCCGCGCGGCCATCCCGCCGCCATCCCCGGTACAGGTATGGGCAGAGGTAGCCGAGAAATAGGCCCGCCCGTAGCCGCCGGTGGCGAGGACGACCATCTTGGCGTTGAAGCGGTGGATGGTCCCGTCATCGAGCTTCCACGCGATGACGCCCTGGCACACCCCGTCCTCGGTCATGATGAGGTCGGTGGCGAAGTATTCGATGTAGAACTCCGCGTTGTGCTTCAGGCTCTGGCCGTAGAGCGTGTGCAGGATCGCGTGGCCGGTGCGGTCGGCGGCCGCACAGGTGCGCTGGACGGGCGGCCCCTCGCCGAATTCGGTGGTGTGGCCGCCGAACGGGCGCTGGTAGATCCTGCCATCCTCGCGGCGGCTGAACGGGACGCCGTAGTGTTCAAGCTCGTAGACCGCCGCCGGTGCCTCGCGCGCGAGATACTCCATCGCATCGGTGTCGCCGAGCCAGTCCGATCCCTTGACCGTGTCGTACATGTGCCATTGCCAGTGGTCCGGACCCATGTTCCCCAGGCTCGCCGCGATCCCGCCCTGGGCGGCCACGGTGTGGGAGCGGGTCGGGAACACCTTGGTCACGCAGGCGGTGCGCAGGCCCTGTTCGGCCATGCCGAGCGTGGCGCGCAGGCCCGCGCCGCCCGCGCCGACGACGACGACGTCATAGGTGTGGTCGATATAGGTATAGGCCGTCATCTCATGCTCCGAGCGCGATCTTGATCACGGCGAACACGCCGGTCAGTCCGAAAAGCCAGCACAGCAGGGTGGTGGCGAGCAGGGCCGCAACGCGGATGCCCGTCTGCGGCACATAATCCTCGATGACCACCTGCAAGCCCTGCTTGAGGTGCAGGAACGTCACGCCGATGGTCAGGATCGCAATGATGGCGTGCAGCGGATGGGCGTAGGTTGCAAGCACCGCCGCGTGCCCCGCGCCCAGTTGCCCGGCGAACGGGAAGAGGAACAGGATCAGGAGCGGGATAAGCGCCACCGAGGTGACGCGCTGGCCCCACCAGTGTTCCACCCCTTCCTTGGCGGTGCCGAGGCCGAGGACGCGGGATTTGTCGGTCTTGAAGTCCATCGCCCGCCCCCCCCTCAGATCGCAGCCAGGGTCAGAAGCGTCGCAAGCGCCGATGCCGCGACCACCGCCTGCCCCGTCCGGGTGACCTGGGCAAGCTCGAAGCCGTAGCCGAGGTCCCAGGCGAGGTGCCGGATGCCGTTGGCGAAATGGTACCACATGGCCCAGAGCGACACGGTCAGCACCAGATCGCCGAGCAGGCTGGTCAGCCAGCCATCCGCGATCGCAAAATAGTCCGCAGAGGTCGCCGCGGCGAGAAACCACCAGACGACGAGGATCGCGGAGACGGTCAGACCCACACCCGTGATGCGGTGCAGGATCGAGAGGACGGAGGTGATCTGCGGGCGGTAGACCGTCAGATGCGGCGAGAGCGGGCGATTGCCCCGGTTGACATCGGCCATGTCGATCCCCTGGCGGGGGGCGTGGACGGACCACCGGGATCCGCGCTGCCCCTTTTTGCTGCAGGGCACCCTAGGCGATATTCCGGGGGGCCAACAGGGGTCAAAATGTCGGGATTCCTGCTAAACCTGCGGTATATTCACCCAGCCGCCCGGGATTGTGATCACGCCCGGGGGTGGCCGCGGCGCGGTGTGATCACAACATTCAGAGCAAGCCGAGCTTCACCGCGGGGTCATAGGGTCCCGCCACATCCTTGGTCACCGCCTGTCCGCAGCGCATGACGCCGCGGACGGCGTCGAAGGCATAGCTCGGCGGGCCGTAGAGGATCCAGCCCTGGGCGAGGGCGGCGGTAACTTTGTGGCAGAACGCGGCGGTGTCATCCTCGGTCAGAAAGCGGTAGGCCATCATGGCGCTCATCCCGGAAACGGTTTGACGCCCAGCACCAGCCAGTGCACGGCGATGATGGCGGCATAAATCACGAGTGCGATCACCGCCAGGCGGATGTCGCCCGCGAGCGGCCCCGGTGCAGGGCGTACCCAGGCGGGCGAGGTGCGGTCGATCACCGCCATCTCCACCAGCGCCCAGAGCCCGAGCCCGCCGAACAGGGTGACCGAGGCGAGATCGCCGTTGACCAGCAGATGCGCGACCGACCAGACGACCACCCCCGTCAGCATCGGGTGGCGCAGCAGGCTGCGCAGCCGCCCCTTGGAATTGCCCGCGCCGAACAGCAGCACCGCGCCGTACATCATCAGGTTGTTGAGATGCCATCCCCACGCGGGCGGCGTGTAGACGGGGCTGTACTCCGCGGCGCGGTAGCCGATGATCATGAGGCCGAGTGCTGCGAAAAGCGGCACGGCGATGACCCCCCGCGACGGTCCGGACCCCAGCCGCGCGGCAAGACCCGCGCGCATCCCGGGGGCGAGCCGCTTCAGCAGATGGGCGACCCACCAGAGGGCAAGGCCGGGCACGAGCAGGGTCATGGCGGAGCGGCTCCCAGAAGGGCGGACCCGGACCCTAAGGCGCGGGGCCCCGCCACGGCAAGGGCGCCGTTGCGCCCGACGCCGCCCGAGCGCGCGCGCCGGGGCGGTTAACCCGATCTCGACGAATCGCTGCCAGCCTCAATTCCCATGGTCCCCCGGTCAACGGGGAGGGCACGGGCCCCGGAACCTCCGGGCGGATGCCTTACCGCGGGACGCCTGACGGTTGAGACATTCATGCGCGCCACCATGCGTCCCTGGACGCCGGCAAAGCCGGACGCCAAGGCCGCGGCGCTAGAAAGGTGCAAGGATCATGACGCGGAACCCTATCGCCCTCTCCCTGCTCGCCGCCGCCCTAACCCTGGGCGCGGCCGAGGCCGTGATGGCGCAGAACAATGTCTGCGGCGAGCGGACGGTGATCGTCCAGCGGCTGCAGGAAAAATACGGCGAGACCCGCCAGAGCATGGGCCTCCAGCAGAACAACGGTGTCGTCGAGATTTTCGCGAGCGCGGATTCGGGCACCTGGACCATCCTCGTGACCATGCCCAACGGGATGTCCTGCCTGGTCGCCGCGGGCGAGGCGTGGGATGGCGATGCCGCACTCGCCGCCGCTCCCGGCAAGAATACCTGACAAGACGACCGGCCCGGGCGCATCGACGATGCCGGCCCCCGGGCCGGCAGGACGGTCAATGGACCGCGTCCCACATCAGCTTGGCCCCCGTGACGGTCAGGAACACGTAGATGGCCGCGAAGTACCAGGCATCGGACAGCCGACGGTGCGCCCAGACCCCGGCAAGCGTCCCGAGGATTGCGGCGGGGGCGAGCAGCAGGCCGAGCAGCATCGTCTCGCGGGTGATGAGCCCCAGGGCAACGAAGGGCGGGAGCTTCACGAGGTTGATCCAGCCGAACACGAGCATCGTGGTCGCCTGATACCCGAGCTTCCCGATCCCCTGGCCGAGCAGGTGGATCGCGACCGGCGGCCCGCCGGCATGGCTTACGAAGCTGGTGAACCCCGCCACCACACCCGCGATGGCCGCCGAGCGGGCGGAGTAGGGGCGCACGCGCGCGTCGAGCCATCCCCGGGCCTTCGCAAGCTGGAACGCCACGAAGAAGATCGCGATCGCCCCGATCATGAAGCGCACCGCATCGGGGTCCGCCCATTCGAAGAGCACGATCCCCAACGCGACACCCGGGACCGCCCAGAGCATCAGGGCGCGGGCATTGCGCCAGTCCCAGGCCCGCCAGAACGGCTTCAGCCCCGTGAAATCCATGACGATCAGCAGGGGAAGCATCAGCCCCACGGCCTGTTCGACCGGCATGACGAGCGCGAGCATCGGGGTCGCCGCAAAGGACGCGCCCGAGCCGAACCCGCCCTTGGACACGCCCGCGACCAGCACGGCCACCACGGCGACGGTCCAGTAGACGACGTTCCCATCCACGCGCCCGCCCCCCGGTCCGTCCCCGCGGGCCCGCTCACCGGCCCTCGCGCTTGCGATTACGGCGGAAGCGGGCTACTCGCAACCCAATACGACCCCGCCCCATCCTCCAGGAGACTTCCGTTATGGCGAGAGCCAAGATCGCACTGATCGGCGCCGGGCAGATCGGCGGCACGCTGGCCCATCTGATCGGATTGAAGGAGCTTGGCGACGTCACGCTGTTCGACATCGCCGAGGGCACGCCCCAGGGCAAGGCGCTCGACATCGCGGAATCGAGCACGGTGGACGGGTTCGATGCGGCCCTGGTCGGCGTGAACGACTACGCCGCCATCGCGGGGTCGGATGTCTGCATCGTGACCGCCGGGGTGCCGCGCAAGCCCGGGATGAGCCGCGACGACCTCCTGAGCATCAACCTCAAGGTGATGAAGGCGGTCGGGGATGGCATCCGCACCCACGCCCCGTCGGCCTTCGTGATCTGCATCACCAACCCGCTCGATGCGATGGTCTGGGCGCTGCGCGAGTTCTCGGGCCTTCCCCACGAAAAGGTCGTGGGCATGGCCGGCGTCCTCGACAGCGCGCGGTTCAGCTATTTCCTGGCCGAGGAGTTCAAGGTCTCGGTCAAGGACGTCACGTCCTTCGTGCTCGGCGGGCATGGCGACACGATGGTGCCGCTGGTGCGGTATTCGACCGTCGCGGGCATCCCGCTGCCCGACCTGGTCGCCATGGGCTGGACGACCCAGGAGCGGCTCGACACGATCGTGCAGCGCACCCGCGATGGCGGGGCGGAGATCGTGGGGCTGCTCAAGACCGGCTCGGCCTTCTACGCCCCCGCGGCCTCTGCGGTCGCGATGGCTGAAAGCTACCTGAAGGATCAGCGCCGCGTCCTGCCCTGTGCGGCCTATGTGGACGGCCCCTATGGTCTGGACGGAATGTATGTCGGCGTGCCGACCATTATCGGTGCGGCCGGGGTCGAGAAGATCATCGACGTGCCGCTGCATCCCGTGGAACAGGCGATGTTCGACAAATCGGTCGGTGCCGTGCGGGGCCTCGTGGAGGCGTGCAAGGCGATCGACGGCGCGCTGGCCTGACGGGATGCATGTCCTCGTCACCGGTGGCGGCCGCGGCATCGGGGCGGCGGTCTGCCGCCTCGGCGGGGCGCGCGGCTGGTCGGTGGGGGTGAACTGGCGCGCCGACCGGGCCGCGGCCGAGGCGACGGCGGCAGCGGTTGCGGCGTCCGGGGGGCGGGTCGCGCTCCTCCAGGGCGATGTGGCCGAACCCGGGGTGATCGCGCGGATCTTCGACGGGTCCGAGGCTGCGTTCGGGCCGCTGACCGGCGTTGTGGTCAACGCGGGGATCGTCGCGGTTGGGTCGCCGCTCGCCGACATGACCCCCGAGCGGATCGAGACGGTGGTGCGCGTCAATCTGATCGCGGCAATCCTGACGGCGCGCGAGGCGGCGCGGCGCCTCGGCCCAGGCGGGTCCATCGTCTTCGTCTCCTCGGCCGCCGCGCGGCTCGGCGCGCCGGGCGAATTCGTCGATTACGCCGCCGCAAAGGGGGGCATCGATACCCTCACCATCGGGCTGTCCAAGGAGCTTGGCCCGCGCGGCATTCGGGTGAACGCGGTACGCCCCGGGCTGATCGACACCGACATCCATGCATCGGGCGGGACACCCGACCGGGCCGCGCGCCTCGGCGCCACCACCCCGCTCGGCCGTCCCGGCACGGCAGAGGAGGTGGCCGAGGGGGTCGTGTGGCTCCTGTCGGACGCCGCATCCTATGTGACCGGGTCGATCCTCGACATCGCGGGCGGCCGGTGAGCGCGGCGCGCAATCCTTGATTCGCGGCGCCGGGACAGGTTGTGATCACATCCAAATTTCGTGTGATCACAAACCATGTGCAAACGCAGCATAGGCGACAATTCTCCACGACCCCCCGTTGTCAAACCTGATCCATCGGCTATGGCTGCGCACACGTCGTGGCACAGGCTGCGGATATGGCGGTGTGGAGCAGGCACATGAACATCCACGAATACCAGGCCAAGCAGCTTCTGAAATCCTACGGCGCCCCGGTCTCGGATGGCCGCGTGGTCCTGCGGGCCGAGGATGCCAAGCGTGCGGCGGGCGAGATCGACGGCCCGGTCTGGGTGGTCAAGGCCCAGATCCACGCCGGTGGCCGGGGCAAGGGGCGCTTCACCGAGCCCGAGGCGGGCGAAAAGGGCGGCGTCAGGATCACCCGTTCGGTGTCAGAGGCGGCGGAGGAGGCCGAGCGGATGCTCGGGCGCACGCTCGTCACGCTCCAGACTGGGCCGTCGGGCAAGGTCGTGAACCGCGTCTATATCGAGGACGGCACGGATATCGAGAAGGAGTTCTACCTCTCGCTCCTCGTTGACCGGACATCCTCGCGGATTTCCTTCGTCGTCTCCCAGCAGGGCGGCATGGATATCGAGGCGGTGGCCCATGACACGCCCGACGCGATCACGAGCTTCTCGGTCGATCCCGCTTCGGGCCTGTCGCCCTTCCACGGGCGGCGCGTGGCCTTTGCGCTCGGGTTGACCGGGGGTGCGGTCAAGCAATGCGTGAAGGTGGTCGAGACGCTCTACCGGATGTTCGTCGAAAAGGATCTCGAGATGCTCGAGATCAACCCGCTGGTGCTGACGAAATCCGGCGACGTGCGCATCCTCGATGCAAAGCTCAGCATCGACAACAACGCGCTCTACCGCCACCCCGACCTGATGGGTCTGCGCGACGAGACCGAGGAGGACCCCAAGGAGCT
This sequence comes from Paraoceanicella sp., assembly GCA_031399375.1. Lineage (GTDB taxonomy): Bacteria > Pseudomonadota > Alphaproteobacteria > Rhodobacterales > Rhodobacteraceae > Paroceanicella. The sequence continues at coordinate 1,320 of JANNOT010000078.1, read as the reverse complement.
CGCTGCGTCGAAGTTCGACCTCAACTACATCGCGCTCGAGGGCGAGATCGGCTGCATGGTCAACGGCGCGGGGCTGGCCATGGCCACCATGGACATCATCAAGCTCTACGGGTCGGAGCCCGCGAACTTCCTCGATGTCGGCGGCGGTGCGACGCGCGAAAAGGTGACGGAGGCGTTCAAGATCATCACCTCGGATCCCAACGTGAAGGGGATCCTCGTCAACATCTTCGGCGGCATCATGCGCTGCGACGTGATCGCCGAGGGCGTGATCGCCGCCGTGAACACCGTGGGGCTGAAGGTTCCGCTGGTGGTGAGGCTGGAGGGGACGAACGTCGAGCTTGGCAAGAAGATCATCGCCGAAAGCGGCCTGAACGTGATCGCGGCCAACGATCTCGCCGACGCGGCCGAGAAGATCGTGCATGCCGTGAAGGGAGCCTAAGCCATGGCCGTCCTCGTTAACGAACAGACCCGCGTGATCTGCCAGGGCTTCACCGGCAGCCAGGGCACGTTCCATTCCGAACAGGCCATCGCCTACGGGACCAAGATGGTCGGGGGCGTCACGCCGGGGAAGGGGGGCGAGGTCCATATCGGCCTGCCCGTCTTCAACACCGTCGCCGAGGCGCGCCATGCGACCCAGGCCAACGCGACCGCGATCTACGTGCCGCCCCCCTTCGCCGCCGACGCAATCCTCGAGGCGATCGATGCCGAGATGGAGCTGATCGTCTGCATCACCGAAGGGATCCCCGTGCTCGACATGATGAAGGTCAAGCGCGCGCTCCAGGGGTCGAAATCGATCCTGATCGGGCCGAACAGCCCCGGCGTCATCACGCCCGACGCGTGCAAGATCGGGATCATGCCCGGCCATATTCACAAGCGCGGGAGCGTGGGTGTCGTCTCCCGCTCGGGGACGTTAACGTACGAGGCGGTGGCGCAGACGACGGCGGCGGGGCTGGGCCAGTCCACGTGCATCGGGATCGGCGGCGACCCGATCAAGGGGACGGAGCATATCGACGTGCTCGAGTGGCTGCTCGCAGACCCCGAGACCCAGGCGATCATCATGATCGGCGAGATCGGTGGTGCTGCCGAGGAAGACGCGGCCCAGTTCGTGAAGGACGAGGCAAAGCGCGGCCGCGCGAAACCGATGGCGGGCTTCATCGCCGGGCGCACCGCACCCAAGGGGCGGCGGATGGGCCATGCGGGGGCCATCATCGCGGGCGGCAAGGGCGGGGCCGAGGACAAGATCGAGGCGATGAAGTCGGCCGGAATTGTCGTCGCCGACAGCCCCGCCGGGCTGGGCCAGGCGGTTCTGAAGGCCATCGG
>JANNOT010000044.1:0-3873 GCA_031399375.1 Paraoceanicella sp. | reverse complement strand
CTCGAGCACGCCACGTCTCTCGAACGGGATGTCGGCGATGCGGGTGATCGCCATCGCGTCGCTCCCAGGGTGACGCGCCTACGCGACCAAGCGGGTCGCAGCAGCACGCGGCGCGCCATCCGCCGTCGCCGTCACGCCCGCGCTCTGGAGGAACCGCAGCAGGTCGGTGGAGGCGAGCGAGAAGTTCAGGTGCCGCTCGTCGCTCGTCCGCCCGAAGGTGTTGACCCCGACCACCCGCCCGCAGGTATCGACCAGCGGACCACCGGAATTGCCCGGCGAAATCTCGGCGGTATGGATCAGCGTGCGGGTCGTCGGGCTGAAATCCTGTTCGGTGTTCACGATGCCCATGGTCACCGTCAGGTCCGGGATGGCCTGGGCATCCCCCTCCAGCAGCCGACCGAAGGCGGCGTCGGTTTCAAGCACCGCGCCGGGATAGCCCGCGGCGATGACGTTCTGCAGCTTCATGGTCTCGACCGCGCTTCGCAGGGTGTAGAAGGGCAGGCTCACCCCCTCGACCTTCAGCAGCGCGAAATCGCCCCCCGCCTCTTCCAGGGGCCCGAGGCTCGCGAGGATCCGCGCCTCGTGCAGGGTGCCGAGCGTGCGGTTCGTGACCACCAGCCGCCCGCCGGCCAGGACGGGCGCCACGACATGGTGGTTGGTGACCACGAGGTCGGGGCCGATGAAGAACCCCGACCCGGTGCCGCCCGCATCCGCCCCCTGGGCGATCACGAGCACCGTCTGCGCCTCGATCACCTGGAGGAGCGAGGCGGTATCGGGCGGGCTGCCCGCCGCCGACGGGTCGGCGGGGCGCGGAATGTCCACCCGGCTGGGGTCGGGCGGCAGCAGGGCATCCGGGGTGGACTGGCCCGGCCCCTCGGCCCGGTCCGGCCCGGGGGGCAGGAGGCCGTCGGGCGTGCGCCCGCCGGGGATCAGCAGCGTGCCGTCGGGCGTGCAGACGGCACCCGCGATCGCCTCGCGCAGGCTGCCCACCCGTTCCTCGAGCGACCGGTTGACCTCGGCCAGGATCGCGGCCGCCTCGGCGTCCTCGACCAGGCGCGGGGCGGGCTCGGGCGGAAAGATCCGGGTGCCGGGCAGCAGCAGCCAGATCAGCACCCCGCCCGCGAGGAGGAGGAGCGCGATGAGCGGCACCCAACGCCAGCGCCCCGGACCCGCCGCGGCGGCATAGGCGACGGGCGGAGGCGGCGGGGGCGGGGACGGGGGGGCGGGCGGAAGCGCCGCGGGACCCGCCACCGGGTCCGACGCGGGCTGCAGCGGCGGGGGGGGCGGCGGCGCGGGGGGCGGGGCCATCATCCCCGCCCGGGCGCGCCAGTCCTGGGCGGTGATCGCGGGCGCCTCGTCGAGCGGGAGATAGGGGGCGAGCGTGCGCCGGAAATGCTGCGTGCGCTCGGGCGCCGAGGTCGCCGCGGCGGGGGGCACGACGCCCCAGTTCACCAGCACGGGCTCGCCCTCGACCACCCAGATGTCCTCGCGGCTGAAGATCTGGAGTGCGGCGCCCACCAGCGGGCCGAACTCGGGATCGCGCAGGGCGCCCGCCACCTCCATCAGCCGCTGGCGCAGCACGCCCTCGGCGGCCTCGCGCGCCTCGGCATCGAGATCCTCCAGCCGCTGGCCCGCGCCGGACCGGCCCGCGTACCAGGACACCGTGGCCTGGGCCGCGTCGTTGCCGCGGCTGAGCACGGGTTCGGCGAAGATCCCCGCGGCGGCGGGGCTCACCTTGCCCGCCAGGGCCTGCTGGAGCGCGTCGTAGCGTTCCAGCACGGGCATGTCCGCGACCCGCAGCAGGCTGCCCGGCACCACGACCGTCTTGGTCAGGAAATAGCTGCCCATGGCCCGAACCCCTTCCCTACCGCCGCAGGCGCACGTTCGAGCGCGAGTTGGTCTCGCGCTGGGTCGTCACGCAATCGGCCTGCCCCTGCGAATTGAGCGAGCAGGTCGTGACCCGCTCGAAGATCTGCGTGCCGTTCGAGCATTGCACGTTGCCCTGGTCGCGCAGCACCAGACGCCCGGCGGAATTAAAGCTCGCCGCCACCGGCGCTTCGCAGGTCGTGCCGTCCGAGAAGCGCAGCGTCTGGTTCCCCCGGCCCTGCGCGTCGAGGCAGACCTGCCAGCGGTTCACCTGCACGATCGCGCCCGAATTCACGTCCCGGAGCCGATAGTCGCTCTCGAGGTTCCAGCACCCCTCCATCACGCTCACATCGCGGTCCTGCCAGCGGTCACGGTCGATCTCCTCGGTTCGCTCCGGCTCCGGTGGCGGTGGAGGCGGCGGAGGCGGACGTGGCGGCGGCGGTGGCGGAGGCGGCGGAGGTGGCGGAGGAGGTGGCGGCGGCGGGCAGGCGGGCAGTTCGGCGAGCCGACGCTCCAGTGCCGCCACCTCGGCCTCCAGCGCCGCACGGCGGGCGGCACCGGCATCGGTTTCGCCACGCGCCACGACATCCTCGCCCGCAGGGCAGAAATCGAGCCATCCGGGCGCCCAGGGTGTCCGCAGCCCGCAGGCGGGCAGGGTCACCGCCGCCAGCCAGACGGCGAGGGCAAGAAAGGCGGCGAAGCCCAGCAAGATGGCGGCTGCTTTCAGGCCCACTCCACCGACCTAACAATCCCGTGACATGACGCCGCGCACGCTAGCACCCCGCATTGGCCGATGCCACCCCGGCATCAGGCCCGCGCGGGCAGCTGGGTCCCCGTCGCGGTGGTGTAGACGGCGTAAAGCGACGTGGTGGCGGTGATGAAGAGCCGGTTGCGCCGCGGCCCGCCGAAGCAGAGGTTCGCAACCACCTCCGGCACCAGGATCTTGCCCAGAAGCCGCCCGTCGGGGGCAAAGCAGTGCACCCCGTCGCCCGCGCTGCACCAGATGCGACCCGCACTGTCCACGCGCAGCCCGTCCGGGATGCCGACATCGATGGTGCAGAGCGGCGCGCCGCCCGTCAACCGCGCTCCGTCCACGTCGAAGGCGCGCAGATGGCGGGGCAGGCTCTGGTCATGGCTCGCGCCGCTGTCGGCGATGTAGAGCCTGCGGAAATCGGGCGAGAAGGCAAGGCCGTTGGGCTGGTTGAAGCCGTCCGCAACCTTGTCCACCGCGCCCGTGGCAGGGTCGATGCGCCAGACGAAGCGCCCGGGCTGCTCCTCGGGTGCGCGGAAACCCTCGTAATCCGACAGGATGCCGTAGGAGGGGTCGGAGAACCAGACGGCGCCATCGGGCGAGACCACCGCATCGTTGGGCGAATTCAGCCGCGCGCCCGCGCCATGGCTCGCCAGCGTGGTGATCGAACCATCGGGCTCGGTCCGGGTGACCGAGCGGCTCCCATGCTCGCAGGTGATCAGCCGCCCCTCGCGGTCGCGGGTGTTGCCGTTCGAGAAGCGCGACGGGCTGCGGTAGACGCCCACCTGGCCGTCGGCGGTCCAGCGCAGCATGCGCTCGTTGGGGATGTCGGACCAGATCAGGCAGTGCTGGTCGTCAAACCAGACCGGACCCTCGGCCCAGCGGCACCCGGTATGGAGCCGGTCGAGATGGGCAGTGCCGAAGATCAGCCCGGCAAAGTCCGGGTCGCGGATGTCGTAGAGCATGTCGGCCATGTGGCGGTTCCCCCTCGGTCCCCTCTGGAGCGCGTGGCGCCCGGTGCTGCGCGGGTTATGCCCCGCGACGGCTTCGAACATAGCGGGGGCAGGGGCGGGGTGCACGGGCCGTGGTGCGGAAGGGAAGAATGGAGGGCTCCGGCTCACCAAAGACCAGGGGCACCACCGGGGTGCCTGGTCTTCGGCGCCGCCCTCGCCTTTCGCCCCCGTAGTCCCGGCCCCCCGCGCCCGGCAAGGGGTGGGTCCTCGCCATGCTCGCCCCCGCCAGGGGCTGCGCGTGGC
>JANNOT010000440.1:0-2329 GCA_031399375.1 Paraoceanicella sp. | reverse complement strand
GACGCTCGACACGATGCACAAGGACCTCTACCGGGGCCGGGCGGCGGCGATGAGCATGATCCCGACCTCGACCGGCGCGGCCAAGGCGGTGGGGCTGGTGCTGCCCGCCCTGAACGGGCGGCTGGACGGCGTGGCGATCCGGGTCCCGACGCCCAACGTGTCGGTCGTCGATTTCGTGTTCACCGCATCGCGGGCGACAACGGTCGAGGAGGTGAACGGGGCCATCCGCGCCGCCGCCGACGGGCCTCTGAAGGGCATCCTCGGCTATACCGACCACCCCAATGTCTCGATCGACTTCAACCACGACCCCCGGTCCTCGATCTTCCACATGGACCAGACCAAGGTGCTGGACGGCACGATGGTGCGCATCCTGACCTGGTACGACAACGAATGGGGCTTTTCCAACCGGATGGCCGACACGGCCGTCGCCATGGGCAAGCTGATCTGACCGGGGGGACGCGCGCCATGGCCTGGAAGACGCTCGACGACATGGCGCTGTCGGGCGCCCGCGTGCTGACGCGCGTCGATCTGAACGTGCCGATGGAGGGGGGGCGGGTGACCGACATGACCCGCATCACCCGCATGGTGCCGACGCTGCACGACATCCTGGACAAGGGCGGGCGGCCGATCCTGCTTGCGCATTTCGGGCGGCCGAAGGGACGGCCCGACCCGTCCCAGTCGTTGCACCCGCTGGTGGGCCCGCTGGCCGAGGCGCTGGGGCGGCCCGTGGCCTTCGCCGCCGATTGCGTGGGGGGGCCTGCGGCGGAGGGGGTGCGCGATCTCGCGCCGGGATCCGTGCTCCTGCTCGAGAACACCCGGTTCCATGAGGGCGAGGAGGCGAATGACCCGGCCTTTGCCGCCGCACTCGCGCAGAACGGCGACGTGTTCGTCAACGACGCGTTTTCCGCCGCCCACCGGGCCCATGCCTCGACCGAGGGGCTCGCGCATCTGTTGCCCGCCTGCGCCGGGCGGCTGATGGCCGAGGAGCTCGCGGCACTGGAAAAGGCGCTGTCGCACCCCGAACGGCCCGTCGTCGCGGTGGTGGGCGGGGCAAAGGTGTCGACCAAGCTCGACCTGCTTGCCAACCTCCTCGATCGGGTGGACGTGCTGGTGATCGGCGGCGGCATGGCCAACACCTTTCTCGCAGCCAAGGGCATCGGGGTCGGCAAGTCGCTCTGCGAGCACGAGCTGGGCGACACGGCGCGCGCGATCCTCGCCGATGCCCGCACCAAGGGGTGCGAGATCGTGTTGCCGGTGGATGTTGTTGTGGCGCGGGCATTCCGCGCCGGGGCACCGACCGAGACGGTATCGGCCCGCGACTGCCCGCATGATGCCATGATCCTCGATGCCGGGCCGCGGGCGGTGGCCGAAATCATAGCACGGTTCCAGGCGGCACGGACGCTGGTCTGGAACGGCCCGCTTGGCGCGTTCGAAATCCCGCCCTTCAACGCCGCGACCGATGCGGCCGCGCGCGCGGCGGCCGAGCTGACCGCCGCCGGGCGGCTGCTGTCGGTTGCAGGGGGCGGCGACACCGTCGCGGCGCTGAACGGCGCCGGGGCGGCCGACCGGTTCACCTATGTCTCGACCGCAGGCGGCGCCTTTCTCGAATGGCTCGAGGGCAAGACCCTGCCCGGCGTCGCCGCCCTGAATTCCTGATCCCCGACCCCTTTGCGAGAGGCCCCCATGCGCGCGACCCGGACCGTCCAGAAGATCCTGTCGAACTACGAAGGTGAAAACCCCGGGGTGAAGGGCAAGCTCTGCCAGATGCTGATGGCGGGAAAGCTCGGCGGCACGGGCAAGATGATCATCCTGCCCGTGGACCAGGGCTTCGAGCATTCGCCCGCCCGCAGCTTTACCGCCAACCCTGCCGCCTATGACCCGCATTACCACTACCAGCTCGCCATCGACGCCGGGCTGAACGCCTACGCGGCACCGCTCGGCATGATCGAGGCGGGGGCGGACACGTTCGCGGGGCAGATCCCGACGATCCTCAAGGTGAACTCGTCGAACTCGCTCCTGCCCGAGGCGGCACCCAAGGACCAGTCCATCACGGCGAGCGTGGACGACGCGCTGCGGCTCGGCTGTGCCGCGATCGGGTTCACGATCTATCCCGGGTCATCGTGCAGCCTCGACATGTTCGAGGAGATCGCCGAGATGCGCGCCGAAGCGGCCTCGGTCGGCATCGCGAGCGTGATCTGGTCCTATCCGCGGGGCGAGGATCTCAGCAAGGCGGGCGAGACGGCGGCGGACGTGACGGCCTATGCCGCGGGGATCGCGGCGCTGCTCGGCGCCCCCTGGGGCCTCGTCGGCACCGGCGCCTCCTTCTCCC
>JANNOT010000003.1:0-2889 GCA_031399375.1 Paraoceanicella sp. | reverse complement strand
GGCCCCCTCAAGCGTCCCGTCGGGCCCGCGGCCCGCGGACATGCCCGCATTCGCGATCACGAGGTCCACGGGATGACGGTCGTCAAATCCCTCGATCAGGGTGGCGAGCACGGCGGCATCGGTCACGTCGGCAAGCGCCAGTTCGACCTCCGCCCCCGCGGCGCGCACGCCCGCCGCGACCGTCGCGAGCCGGGCATGGTCGCGGCCGAGCAGGAGGAACCGCGTGCCCGGTGCCACAAGCGCCCGGGCGAGCGCCGCCCCGATCCCCGAGGAGGCGCCGGTCAGAACGACGTTCCGCGCACCCGCCATCGCGCCCTCTCCCCCCCGCCGACCCCACACCCGGGGCGGTGCGTTGACACCCCCCCTGCCCGTCTCTATCGAGCCCTCAGGCCGGGGTGAAGCCCCTTCGAAAGCGGCGCCCATGTCCCCACAGCGATGTTTCCTGTTCCTCCAGGGCCCGCCGAGCCTGTTCTGGCCACGGCTGGGCGACGCGCTGCAGGCGGCTGGGCATGGGGTGGTGCGGGTCAATCTCTGCCTGGCCGACCGCCTGTTCTGGCCCCGCCGCGGGGCGGTGGACTATCGCGGGCGGCTGGCGTCCTGGCCCACCTGGCTCGCCGCTCTCATCCGCGACCGCGGGGTCACCGACATCCTCTATTTCGCCGACCGCCTGCCCTATCACGTCGCGGCGCTCGACACGGCGCGCACCCTGGGCGTGCGGGTCCATGCGATCGAGTTCGGATACCTGCGCCCGGACTGGCTGACGCTCGAGCCCGAGGCGATGGGGCGCCATTCGACGATCCCGCGCGATCCCGCCCGCATTCGCGCCCTCGCCGCGGGACACCCCGCCCCCGACCGCGCAGTCCGCTACCCCCATGGCTTCGTCACCGAAAGCCTGCGCGAGGTCACGTTCAACCTCACCCTCGTCTTCGGGCGCCCGCTCTACCCGTTCTACCGGTCGGACAAGGTCTACTGGCCGGTCGTCGAATACCTGTCCTGGCTGCGCGAACTCTGGCGACGGCGACGGATCCTGCCGCGGGACGAGGCGTTCGTGGACCGTGCCCTGGCGGGGGCGTTCCCCTACACGCTCGTCGCCCTCCAGCTCCAGAACGACTACCAGATCCGCGCCTCGACCGATTATGCGCATCTGGAGGATATGCTCGACGAGATCCTGACCTCGCTCGCCCGCGATGCGCCCGCCGACCGCCACGTGATCATCAAGACCCATCCGCTCGACTGCGGGCTCGAGAACTGGCCCATCCGGGTGGCCCGGCTGACGCGGCGCCACGGGGTGGAGGGGCGGGTGCACCTCGTCCATTCGCTCCGGCTCGTGCCGCTCCTGACCCATGCGACCGGGGTGATCCTCGCCAACTCGACCGTGGGGCTGACGGCGATCAGCCACGGGGTGCCCACGCTCGCGCTTGGCGATGCCGTCTACACCGTGCCGGGGCTGACCCACCAGGGCGGGCTCGCGGCGTTCTGGACCGCGCCCGAGGCGGTGGATGCGGATCTGGCCCGGGACCTCTTCGCCATGCTCGGCGCGCATTACCAGGTGCGGGGCTCGTTCTACAATCCCGCCGGCCAGGCCGAAGCGATCGCCACGATCACCGCACGGCTCACCGCGCGGGTGGGGTGAGGCGCAGGGCGACCCCCGCGGCCTCGCACAGCGTGCGGACCGGTCCGGGGGGTTCGGCATCGGTGAAGAAGCCGTCGAGATCGGCGAGATTCGCGATCCTGACGGGGGCGGAGCGGGCAAACTTGCCGTGGTCGGCCACCAGATAGGTCCGGCGCGCGTTGGCGATGATCTCCTGGCTCACCCGCACCTCACGGTAATCGTAGTCGAGGAGCGCGCCGTCCTCGTCGAGCGCCGAGACCCCGATGATCGCGTAATCCACCTTGAACCGGCGGATGAAATCGGCCGTGACCTCGCCCACCAGACCCCCGTCCGCGCGCCGCAGGATGCCGCCTGCGACAATGATCTCGCAGCCCGGCGACGGGGCGAGGATGTTGGCCACGTTGATGTTGTTGGTGATCACCATCAGGTCGCGGTGCTGGAGCAGCGCGCGCGCCACCGCCTCGGTCGAGGTACCGATGTTGATGAAGAGCGACACCCCGTTGGGGATCGCTGCGGCGCAGAGCCGCCCGATCGCCGCCTTCGCCTCGGCCGCCACCACGCGCCGATCCTCGTAGCCGAGATTGACGACGTTCGACGGGATCACCGCCCCGCCATGCACGCGGGCGAGATGCCCCTGCTCGCAGAGCTCGCCAAGGTCGCGCCGGATCGTCTGCGCGGTCACGTCGAAACGGATGGCGAGGCTTTCCACCGTCACCTTTCCCTCTTCCCGCGCGAGCGCGAGGATCTCGCCATGCCGAAAATTCTGGACCATCGGGTGCTCCGTGCCGCGACACTGGCCCAGGCGCAGGCGCAAATCCAACAAAATCGAACATCAAACCTGCGTCACCATGGCTCATTACGTTCGCATTTGCAGCGCGACCACACCGGTGCTTTGCCATGGGCAAAAATACGCCATGTTTTCCGTTGCACTACCGGAGCTTTCCAATCTTCGCGGCTGCGAAAGGGAAAAAAGTGAAAACACGAATTGACACAAATGCTCAAAAAGGAACATCATCCACGCAAGACAATAGCCGACTCGCCGCACGAGCGACGGCACCCGGGGAGGGGAGGCGTACCGCATGGCCGACATCGGCATCCACGACCTCCTGATCATCGGCGGCGGGATCAACGGGTGTGGGATTGCGCGGGATGCGGCGGGGCGGGGGTTGTCGGTGGTCCTGTGCGAGCAGGGGGACCTGGCGCAGGCGACGTCCTCGGCCTCGACCAAGCTGTTCCATGGCGGGCTGCGCTATCTGGAATACTACGAGTTCCGCCTG
>JANNOT010000433.1:0-5339 GCA_031399375.1 Paraoceanicella sp. | reverse complement strand
ATTCTGTCCGCCCCTGTGGAAAGATGACGCAATCCTATCACATCCCGACCCGGAGGTTTCCCGATGCGCCTGACCGCCCTGGCCCTCGCGGCCCTTGTCGCGCTGTCGTCCGCCGCGCGTGCGGCCGATCCCGAAAGCTGCACCGCCGTGCGGTTTTCGGACGTGGGCTGGACCGACATCACCGCGACGACCGCGACCGCAGGTGTGATCCTGACGGCGCTGGGCTACGAGCCGGAGGTCAAGATCCTGTCGGTACCCGTGACCTACGCCTCGCTCGCGGCCAAGGATATCGACGTGTTCCTGGGCAACTGGATGCCCACGATGGAGGCGGACATCGCGCCCTACCGCGCGGCCGGGACGGTCGAGACGGTGCGCGCGAATCTCGAGGGCGCGAAATACACGCTCGCAACCAATGCGGCCGGTGCGGCGCTCGGCATCCGGGATTTCGCCGACATCGCAACCCACGCAGACGCGCTGGAGGGCAAGATCTACGGCATCGAGCCCGGCAATGACGGCAACCGCCTGATCCTGGGCATGATCGAGGCTGGCACCTTCGGGCTCCAGGGGTTCGAGGTCGTGGAAAGCTCCGAGCAGGGGATGCTCGCCCAGGTCTCGCGCCTCGACAAGCGGGGCGAGCCGATCGTGTTCCTGGGGTGGGAGCCGCACCCGATGAACGCGAACTTCACCCTCACCTACCTGACCGGGGGGGACGAGGTGTTTGGGCCGAACCTCGGCGGCGCCACGATCTATACCAACGTCCGGGCGGGCTACGCAGCCGACTGCCCCAATGTCGGCACGCTGCTGTCCAACCTGTCCTTCAGCCTCCGGATGGAAAACGAGATCATGGGGGCGATCCTCAATGACGGGGCCGACCCGACGGAGGCCGCGGCCGCATGGCTGAAGGCGAACCCGGATGTTTTGGCCCCCTGGCTCGCGGGCGTCACGGCGCGCGATGGCGGCGACGGGCTCGCCGCCGTCAGGGCGGCGCTGGACCTCTAGTCCCCGGCCGCGGGGCATGGAGCCGCTCGGCATCCCCAAGATCCCCGTGGGCGCGGCCACCAAGGCGGTGTTCGACTGGCTGACCGACAATGCCGCCTGGTTCTTCGACGGGCTTTCCCTGGGGCTGGAGGGGTTGATCGACGGGGTGCTCTGGCTCCTCTCCACCCCCCATCCCCTGGTCATCGTGGCGCTTTTGGTCGCGCTTGCCTGGGGCCTGCAACGGTCGTGGAAGGTGTGCCTGCTCGTGCTGCTCGGCTGCCTCTACATTCTCAATCAGGGCTATTGGGACGAGACGCTGGAGACGTTGACGCTGGTGTTCATGTCCTGCCTCGTCTGCATGGCGGTGGGGGTGCCGCTCGGGATCCTCGCAGCGCACCGCCCCGGGTTCTACCGGGCGCTTGAACCGGTGCTGGACCTGATGCAGACGCTGCCGTCGTTCGTCTACCTGATCCCGATCATCGTGTTCTTCGGCCTCGGGATGGTGCCGGGTCTGATCGCCACGGTGATCTTCGTGCTGCCCGCCCCGATCCGGCTGACAGAGCTTGGCATCCGCTCCACCCCCGCATCGCTGATCGAGGCGGCGCAAGCCTTCGGCGCCACGCCGTCCCAGGTGCTGTGGAAGGTGGAGTTGCCCTGGGCGCTGCCCCAGATCATGGCCGGGCTGAACCAGGCGATCATGCTGTCGCTGTCCATGGTCGTCATCGCGGGACTGGTGGCCGCCGACGGGCTGGGTGTGCCGGTGATCCGCGCGCTCAACACCGTGAACGCCACGATGGGGTTCGAGGTCGGGTTCGTCATCGTGGTCGTCGCCGTCATGCTGGCGCGCATGTTCCGCATCCGAGGGCGGCGATGAGCGCGGTGGTGTTCGACGCGGTCAGCATCGTGTTCGGCGGCAAGCCGACAGACGCGCTGTCGCTGATGGACGCGGGCAAGACGCGGCCCGAGATCCAGGCCGCCTGCGGGCAGATCCTCGGCGTGCATGATTGCTCGGTCGAGGTGGCGGAGGGCGAGATCCTCGTCCTGATGGGCCTGTCGGGCTCGGGCAAATCCACGCTCCTGCGCGCGGTCAACGCGCTGAACCCGGTCTGCCGGGGCGAGGTGCGGGTGGCCGATGGCGGGGCGATGGTCAGCGTGACCCATGCCGATGCCCCCACCCTGCGGCGCCTGCGCCTGACGCGCGTCGCCATGGTGTTCCAGCAGTTCGGCCTGCTTCCCTGGCGCAGCGTGGCCGAGAACGTGGGCCTGGGGCTCGAGCTTGGCGGGATGGCCAGGGGCGAGCGTGACGCGCGCGTGACCCGGCAGCTTGCGCTCGTGAACCTTTCGGACTGGGCCGGGCGGCGGGTGGGCGAGCTGTCGGGGGGGATGCAGCAGCGCGTCGGCCTCGCGCGTGCGTTCGCGACCGAGGCGCCGATCCTGCTGATGGACGAGCCGTTCTCGGCCCTCGACCCCCTGATCCGCACGAAGCTTCAGGACGAACTCCTGATGCTCCAGCGCGACCTCCGCCGCACGATCGTGTTCGTCAGCCACGATCTGGACGAGGCTTTCAAGCTCGGCGACCGGATCGCGCTGATGGAAGGCGGCCGGATCGTCCAGATCGGCACCCCGCAGGAGATCGTGACCGCCCCCGCGACCCCCTATGTCGCGGAGTTCGTGGCGCACATGAACCCGCTCGGCGTGCTGCGCGCGGGCGGGATCATGCGGCCGAGCGCGACCGATGCCCCCGACCTGCCCCATGTCCCGGCCGAAACCCCGCTGCGCGAGCTGATCACCCAGCGGCTCTGCCATCGCGACGAGATGGTGGTGACCCAGGACGGCCAGCCGGTGGGACGAGTGGGCGAGGCAGAGATCCTCGGGGCCCTCGCCCCGCGCGAGGTCGTCACAAAACCGTAACGATTCGACGGCTACCTGCGCTGCGGCAATTTACCCGTTAGGAGTTTGTTCATGATCCGCCCTGCCCTGCTCGCAACCGCGGCCATCGCGGCCCTCGCGCTCACCCCCCGGACCGCCGCCGCCCAGTGCGCCCCCGACCCCGTCGCCAATGGCGGTAGCGTCACCTGCACGAATGTGGACGCGGACGGCTTCACCTCGTCCTCGACCGGCATATCGGTGACCGTCGTCCCGGGCGCGAGCGTGACCGGCGTCGGCGGCAACGACGCCCTGCGGTTGAACGGTGCGGGCACGACCGTCACCAACAGCGGCGAGGTGGACGGCAGCGACGAGGGAATCGACATCCGCGGCGCGAACGGCAGCATCACCAATGAGGGGACCGGCACGATCACCGGCGACGACCGCGGCATCGACGCCGACGAGGTGAGCGGGATCACCATCACCAACCGCGGCACGATCACGGGCGAGGACAGCGATGCCGTCCGCCTGGGCGACGACGGCACGGTGACCAATGCGGCTGGCGCCACGATCTCGGGCGCCGACGAGGCGATCCAGGCGGGCGACGACTTCACCCTGGACAATGACGGCACGATCGAGGCCGATGACGAGGGGATCGAGGCCGGCGACGGCGCCACCTTCACCAACACCGGCACGATCACGGCGGTCGATGACGCGATCCAGACCAATGCCCTGGTTTCGATCACCAATTCGGGGACGGTGTCGTCCTCGGCCAATGACGCGATCGACATCGACAACGGGTCTGTCGTGAACCTCGGGACCATCATCGGGCTGGATGGCGGCGAGGACGGCATCGATTTCGACCCCGCGGTCGATTCCACCATCGTCTCGACCGTCGCCAATGCGGGCGGCGCGGTGATCGAGGGCGCGATCGGCATCAACACCGACCCTGCCAACCTGTCGTCCCAGGCCGTCACCAATAACGGGCGGATCACCGGTCGCTCGGGGATCGCTATGGCGCTCGGCGCGGGCGACGACAACGTGTTCACCCAGAAGGACGGCATCTTCGAGGGGCTGGTCGACCTCGGCACAGACGATGATCTTCTGTGGCTGGACGGGGATCAGGCGGCGCTCGTGGGCGGCGGCGCGCTGTTTGATGGTGGTGAGGGGACCGATACGCTCGTCACCTATGGCCTGGGGTTCGACGACATCGTGGCGGTCGCGTTCCTGTCGGGCTTCGGGCCGTCGGCCTACACGGTCACGACCCGCAATTCGGACACCACGCTCAGCCTCGTGCGGCTGCTCAACTTCGAAAACCTGCTCTTGAACCCGCAGGGCGAGGTCTATGCGCTCGCGGATCTCGTGGCACCCGTGCCGCTGCCGGCCTCGGGTGCGCTGCTGGTGGGCGGGCTCGGTGCGCTCGCCCTTGCCCGCCGTCGGGCGCGCCATCAGGCCCGCAGGGCTTCGGCCACGAACTGAAGCCGGTCCTGGCCCCAGAACATCCGGTCGCCCACAAAGAACGTGGGCGCCCCAAACACCCCGCGGGCCACGGCGCCGTCGGTGGCGATCCGCAGGCGGTCCTTGACCTGCGGCGTCGCGGCGGCGGCGTGCAGGGCCTCGGGCTCGAACCCCGCCGCAACCAGGGCCGCGTCCAGCACCGCGCGGTTCCCCACATCCTCGCCCCGCGCAAAACTCGCGGCAAAGACCGCGTCGCAGAACGGGGCGAACCGTTCCGTTCCGAGCAATGCGGTCGCCATGCGCTGCGGGACGAGGGAATTGAACGGGAACGGATCGGGGATCGTGAACGCCACGCCGTAGCGCCGGGCGAACGCCCCCAGATCCTCGCGCAGCCAGCGGCCCTTGGCGGGCACGCTGCCCGGCGGACGGTTGCCGGTCGCCTGCATGATCGCCCCGAGCAGGACGGGCACCGGGGCGATCTCTGCCCCGAGGCTGGCGAGCTGGCCCCAGGCGAGATAGCTCGCCGGGCTTACCAGGTCGAAGAGAAATTCGATCCGCGCCATCCGCATCTCCACCCCCTCCACACTGGTCCCGTGCGGCAGGGCGTGCAAGGGGGACTAGCGCTGGACCGCCTGCGCCGCCGGGGCAGGGTCGCCGCCCGGTGCCGTCATGGCGACCAGGAACGGCACGCCTATCGCAAGCACGGTCACCACAACGCTCATCCGCATGTCCCAAACCTCCCCCGGGCACCCACCGACCCGCGACAGCACCATGTCCGATGCGACCGGGGCAAGCCGTGCGGTGGATCACGCTAAACGCACGATCAACGCCCGCGCCGCCGCCCAGCCTCTGTGCGGAAAGGACTGGAACAACTCGCGAACGCTCCCTTTATCTTGTGGCACGGTCGCGCTATGCTGCCGCCCATGGTTGGATTGGATGACAGCGAGGATTTTGGCGCCTGGGACGCAGCCCCCCTGTCGGCGCGGGCCATGGCGGCGCGGCCTGCGCCCTATCTCGATGCGCTGAACCCCGGCCAG
>JANNOT010000408.1:0-10161 GCA_031399375.1 Paraoceanicella sp. | reverse complement strand
CCGTCCACTGGAACCACGCAGGTGCCACGGTTGCAGGGTGGCCCGCCAGCCGCCTCCACGTTCCCGACCGACGCAATCGTATCCTCCTCGACTGTGCGGCATTTCCGCGCGCGTTCGCCACCGATGTTGACGCATTCCTGGCGCGCCTGACCGTCCCCGACCTCTGCGATCCGGATGGACCACCGGTCGCCCTGGCGCCCGAGACCATCGCCAGACCTGAGGCAAAGATCTGGCGCTTTGACTCGGCACTGGTTCACCGAGGCCGCGCGCCGCACAGGTTGCAAAGCCTCGCCGATTTGGTCGCCCCCGACACCGTGCGCGAGGGGTTGCGGCTTTTCCTCGACCGCAATCGCGGCATGGCGACGGACAAAGTCTACAATCTGATCTCGCTGCTCAAGGTCATCGCCACGTGGCATGTCCGCGCGCGGCCGGAGGTGCTTGACGCGCTTGGCGCGCTCGGCGTGCGCCCGAGGCCCAAGGCCATCGGCCTTACCCCGAAGAATCGGGCCCGGTTGCGCCAGTTCGACGAGGACGGGGCGATCTCCGCCCTCCTCGCCCTGCCCACGCAACTCGAACGCAAGGCCGCGAAGGCCGACAATCCGAAGGCCGCGGCGCAGCCCGCCCGCCGGCGGCGGACGACGCGATGACCGCGCCGCGCCGCCGGCTGCCGATGGCGCAGTCGCCGACGGCCGACCGCGCGATCTGGGATGCCCTGTTCCGCGAAGGCGACATTCTCGACGGGTCCGGGCCGCTGACGCATCTGCGCCCCGCGACACGCGGCATCCACGCGATGGCCGTGTCCTTCTGGCTCGGATTTCTCGCAAGCGACGGCGTCGATCTCGCGGCCGAGGCCCCGATGGACCGGATCACCGATGCCCGGCTCGAGCGGTACCTCGGAGCACTCGACGGGCTCTCCTCGGCCAGCAAGGCGCAGTGGGTCCACCGGCTCTGGCTGACCAGCACGCCGCGGCACCCGAGCGGCCCTGGACGCGCCTTCGCACGGCCGCCCTGCGGCTCCAGCGCATGGAAAGCCGCCGCACGCCGCCACGCCGCCCTTCAGCAGACGTCTCGGCCATTGCCCTGGTTAATCTCGGCGCGACGCTGATGCGCTAGGCCGAGGAGGACGCCGCCCTCGATAGGTTTGCACGCGCGGTTCGGGCCCGGGATGGCGCCGCAATCCTCCTCCTCGCCTATTGCCCGATCCGCATCACCAATTTCGCGGGCCTACAGCGCGGCGGGTCCCTGCAGGAGACCGCCACCGGGCACATCATCGTGATCGAGCCCGAGGCTGCAAAATCCGGCCGGCCGATCTCGATGACAGTGCCAGAACGCGCCGCAGTGGCGCTCCGGACCTATCTCACCCGATACCGCCCCGTCCTCGCGACCGACCGCTCGCCCCCCGCCCAGGTCTGGCTCGCACGCACAGGCGCACCCTACGCCCCCTACAAGCGCGGCGAACGCATCGCGACCCTCACCCGCCGACGCCTCGGCATCGCCGTCGCCGCCCACCGGTTCCGCCTCTGGGCTGCCACGACAATCGCGGAACGCGCACCCGACGAGGCCGCCATCATCCGCCCCCTCCTCGGCCACGCCACCATGAAGGTCGCCGACCGGGCCTACAACCAGGCCACCTTCGGTACTGCACTCCTCGACTACTGGGACGTGCTCGAAGGTGTCGGAGAGGAGAGCTGATCCACCGTGCGAAAGGGGTTTGATCATTCACAAAGCCGCTGCATCGGTATGTGCACTTGATGCAGATGGGCACGCGCCACGAGCGTCGTTTGCCGGATCAACTCCGGACTCACCGGTGGCGCAGGTAACCGGTGACTTGGGCTTGATTTCCGCGCGCGACTGGGGCATTAAGCTGCATGCGAGCGGCGGCTGACCTAAGCTGCGGATTAGACTAGTAAAAATCTCTCGCGGGTGTAGCTCAATGGTAGAGCTCTTGCTTCCCAAGCAAGTGACGAGGGTTCGATTCCCTTCACCCGCTCCATCGCTTTGCCGGCCATCCCGCGACGGTCACGTCTGCGTGCTCCGGCTTGCGGTCCTCCGCCGTCGCGGTAGTGTCCCGTCGCCCAGAGGAAGGGGGTGCCGATGACCGACCAGACCCCCATGCGCACAAAGTTCACCGACCCCCGGGTTACCGCGACTGGCGAGCCGCGGGCCGTCGTGGCGCTCAATGCAGCCACGACGCTCTGGTTCAACACCGGCACGCGCTGCAACATTGCCTGCATCGGCTGCTATATCGAGAGCAGCCCGGCCAATGATGCCCTGGCCTACCTGACCCGGGCCGAGGTGGAGGAGTATCTCGACCAGATCGCCACCCGGCGCTGGCCGGTGCGCGAGATCGGGTTCACCGGCGGCGAGCCGTTCATGAACCCCGACATGGCCGACATGGCCGCGGCGGCGCTGGGACGCGGCTTTGCGGTGCTGATCCTGACCAATGCCATGCAGCCGATGATGCGGCCCGCCACGCGGTCTGCCATGGCCGCGCTGATCGCGGCCCATGGTGCGCGGCTGACCTTTCGCGTGTCGCTCGACCACTACGCCGCCCCGCGCCATGACGCGCTGCGTGGGGCGGGCAGCTTTGCGCGCACGCTCGACGGGCTGCGCTGGCTGCGCGACCGGGGGGCGCGGATCGCGCTGGCTGGGCGCCGCAGCACCGGTGCGGCGGATGATCTGGCGGCGGGCTTCGCGGCGCTCGCTGCGGCTGAGGGGATCGCACCCGACCATGTTGTCCTCTTTCCCGAAATGGATGGGACCCGCGACGTGCCCGAGATCACGGCGGCCTGCTGGGGCATTCTGGGCAAGTCCCCCGCCTCGGTCATGTGCGCGTCGTCGCGCATGGTGGTCAAGCGCCGGGGGGCGGTGCGGCCCGCGGTCGTGGCCTGCACGCTGCTGCCCCACGATCCGCGCTTCGAGCTGGGGCAGACCCTGGCCGACGCCGAGCGGCCCGTTGCGCTCAACCACCGGCACTGCGCGACCTTCTGCGTGCTCGGCGGCGCATCATGCAGCGGATAGACCGGCCCGCATTGGCGCGCACACCGGGGATGGGGGTGCTTGGCGTCACCGCGCTGGCGCTTACCGTCGTGATCTGGGCGGGCTATCTGGTGCTGACCCGCGCGGCTGCACGGGCAGACATGGGACCGGTCGAGATCGGACTGCTCCGCTATGCCCCCGCAGCACTCCTGTTCGCGCCGGTCTGGCTGCGCTGGGGCGGGGTCAAGCCGCCCGGCATCGGCTGGCGCGACGCCGCGATCGTGGGGGTTTGCGCCGGGTTTCTTTTCATCAGCGCGCTCGCCACGGGGCTGCGCTTTGCGCCCGTGGCGGATTCGGGGGTCTTTGCCCCCTCGATGCTCCCGTTCTTCGTCGCGATCCTGTCGTTCTTCGTGCTCGGCGAGCGGTTCGGGCGGATCCGGCTGATCGGCTTTGCGCTCATCCTCTTCGGCGCGCTGTCGGTCGGGGGGTGGCAGGCGCTGAGCCACGCGGCCGACGGCGCCTGGCGGGGGCATCTCCTCTTTCTGACGGCGGCGTTCATGTGGGCGATCTATTCGGTGGTCTACCGCCGCTCCGGCCTTGGCGCGCTCGACGCCGCGGCACTGATCGCGCTCTGGTCCACGGCGGCGTTCGCCATCATCATCCCGGTCTTCGGGATTGACTATGGTGGGGTCAGCTGGCGGTTCCTCGCCGTCCAGCTGGTGACGCAGGGGCTGCTGTCGGGGGTCGTCGCCACCTTCACCTACGGCTATGCGGTAACGGCAATCGGCGCGTCGCGCACCGCCGCGTTCGCGGCGCTGGTCCCCCCGCTCGCGGCGCTGGGGGGCTGGGCGTTCCTCGACGAGCCGATCGGCTGGGTGAAGGCCGCAGGGATCGCCGTCGTCGCCTGCGGGGTCCTGCTGGCCTCGGGGGCCATCAGCGATCGTGCAGCGCCTCGGCCAGCACGGCCCTGACGACGCCCATATCCGCGCCGGGCACTACCTCAGCATGGCCGATCGCGCGGGCGAGGATAAAGGTCAGGCGGCCATCGCGGACCTTCTTGTCCTGGCCCATCAGCGCGATCAGGCCATCGGCATCGGGCAAGGCGCCGGGGATGTCCGATAGCCGCCAGCGCAGGCCCATCGCGTCGAGATGGGCGCGCACCCGGCTCGGCTCCTCCTGCGGGCAGAGGCCGAGCCTGGCCGAGACGGCAAAGGCGAGCGCGCATCCCATCGCGACCCCCTCGCCGTGCAGCAGCCGGTCGCCGTAGCCCGTCGCCGCCTCCAGCGCATGGCCGAAGGTGTGGCCGAGATTGAGCAGCGCACGCTCGCCCTGTTCGGTCTCGTCGCGCAGCACGATCCCGGCCTTCTGCGCGCAGGACCGCCGCACCGCCTCGGGCCAGTGCGGCCCTGCCGGGTCGAGCAGCGCGGGGCCTAGCCGTTCGAGCCAGTCGAAGAACCCCGCATCGCCCAGAAGCCCGTACTTGACCACCTCGCCATACCCCGCCCGCAGATCGCGCGGCGGGAGGGTCGCGAGCACATCCGTGTCCGCGATCACCAGGCGGGGCTGGTGGAACGCGCCCACCAGGTTCTTGCCCTGGGGCGTGTTGATGCCGGTCTTGCCCCCCACCGAACTGTCCACCTGGGCAAGGAGCGTGGTGGGGATCTGCACGAAGCCTGTGCCGCGACGCAGGATCGCCGCCGCAAAGCCCGTCAGGTCCCCCACCACGCCGCCGCCGAACGCCACGACCAGGTCCGAGCGCTCCACCCCTGCGTCGAGCAGCCATTCGGTGGTGCGCGTCAGCCCGCCCCATCCCTTGGTCCCCTCGCCCGGCGGCAGGGCAAGCGTGGTGGCGTCGATCCCCGCCTCGGCCAGTCCGGCGCACAGGGCAGGAAGGTGTAGGCGCGCGACTGTCTCGTCGGTGACGACCGCGACGCGGGGACGCCGCAGCAGCGGGCGGATCAGCGCGCCCGCCCGTGCCAGCAGCCCCGCGCCGACATGGATGTCATAGGCCCGCGCGCCGAGCGGGACGGGGACGATGGCGGTCACGGTGCCGCGCCCGGGCCGGCGGGCGGCGGGGTGTCCATGGTGCCGACCGGTGGCTCGCGGGCGAACACGCGCGCCGCGGGCAGGGCGGTCGCATCATGGTCGTGCAGGGCCGCCACGATGCGCTCCGCCGCCTGGTCCTGGCGTTCGTGCGCCCGGCTCTCCACCGTCACGTCCGCCTCCGCATAGACCGGGTAGCGCCGGTCCATCAACGCCCGGAGCGTGCCGCGCGGATCGGGACCGGCCAGGAGCGGGCGCCCGCCCTTGCCCTTGACCCGGTCCCAGATGGTGTCGAGGTCGGCCCGCAGCCACACGGTCAACCCTGCGCCCCGGATCGCGGCGCGGGTCTCGGGCTCCACGAACGCGCCGCCACCGGTGGCCAGCACCCGGGGCGGCCCGGCCAGCAGGCGCGCGATCACCCGCCGCTCTCCCCCGCGGAAATACGCCTCGCCGAACCGGGCGAAGATGTCCGGCACGGCCATGCCCGCCGCCGCCTCGATCTCGTGGTCCGAATCCGTGAACGGCACGGCGAGGCGCCGCGCCAACGCCTGCCCGACCGAGGTCTTGCCCGCCCCCATGATCCCGATCAGCACGATGGTGCGGCAGAGCACGGGGGGGGCGGCCGGCTCGGTCGGCGGGTCGGTCGGCGGGTCGGGCGGCGGGTCGGCGGGCTGGGACGTGGCGATCATGGCGGGGGCGGCATCCGGGGGGCGGCACTCATTGAAGCGGCGCGGCCAAGGGGGTATCGTCTGCCCCGAGGCAACGCGTCGCGCGATCTAGCACCACGCGGACGTGAAACAAAAGCCCCGGCGCCCCAGGCGGGCGGACCGGGAACGGGCAGGCAGGCGGCGAGAGGCGGATCCATGGGGCGCGTGCTCTTCTATCTCGGCATCCTGATCCTGATCGGGGCCGTCGCCTTCGGGGTATACGCGCTCCTGGCCGATCTGCCCGCGCCCATGCGCGACATCACGATCGATGTTCCCCTGCCGCCGGAGCGCTGAGGCGCTCGCCCTTCTGGGCCTGCTTGCCCTGCCGGCCGCGGGCGAGCCGCGCAGCGCGATCCCGTGGCTGACGGAGTCGCTGAAATCGGGCGAGGTGGCGCCACCGGCCCCCGTGCGTCGGACACCCCACGCCAATGACGGGATCGAGGTCACGACCCTCGGCCCGCCGCCCCAGGACGGGGCGGGCCTGCTGTCGAGCCTCGTGACCGGCCTGCCGCGCGATCTCTGGGGGCCATCCTCAAGCCTGCGGGCGCGTCTTGCGACCGCCGCGGTCCGCGCGACGGGTGTCCCCGGGGCGCAGGAGCTTTACCGGACGCTTCTGCTCGCCAGCACCCTGCCGCCCCGGGGCGCGGGACCGGGTGCGGTGTTCCTGGGCCTGCGGGTGGAAAAGCTGATGGACATGGGCGCGCTTGACGAGGCGCTGGAGCTTGTCATCCATGCGGCCCCGCCCACGGCGGACTTCATCGCGCGCCGGTTCGACCTCGCGCTCCTGACCGGCCAGGAGGGGCGGGCCTGCGAGGTGCTGCTCGGCACCCCCAGCATCACGCCGACCGCGCGGGCGCGGATCTTCTGCCTTGCGCGGAGCGATGCCTGGGCCGAGGCCGTGTTCACCCTGGCTGTCGCCCGGACCGCGGGCGACGTGACGCGGGAGGAGGACGCCCTCTTCTCGCGCTTCCTCGATCTGGACGAGGTTCCCGACGGCGCGCCCATCGCTCTTCCCGCCCAGATCACGCCCCTGAGCTACCTAATGCTCCTTGCCATCGGCGCGGGCGGAGAGGCGACGGCCGAGACCGACCTTCCCGTCGCCTTCACCACGCTCGACCTCGCCCGCACCGCCCCGCCCCGGGCCCGGATGCTCGCCGCCGAGCGGCTGGTGGCCGCGGGGGGGATCACCTACCCGATCCTGTTCTTTGCCTATCGCAGCGAACCCCCCGCGGCCTCGGGCGGGGTCTGGGATCGGGCGGCGGCGGTCCAGGCGCTCGATGCCGCGCTGGCCGAGGGCGATCCGGCGCGCATCGCGGGCGCCCTTGGGGCGGCCGACGCAGCGCTTGCGCCCCTCGGGCTGCGCGTGGCCCTTGCCCGCGAATATGCCCCCGCCCTGGCCCATCTGCCCCGCGATGCGGCCCATGACCCCGACCGGCTCGCCACGCTGCTCCTGCTCGGGGGCGAGGCTGCGGCCGCGTCCGCCTGGCTGACGCCCGGGGGCCCGCCGCATCTGCGCACCGCCCACGCCGCGGCCACCGGGGGGGCACCGCCCGGGCCGAGCGACCGGACCTCCGCGATCGAGGCGGCGGTCGCGGCGGCGTTCTCGCCCGGCCCGCCGGACACGCCGCTCTACCGCCGTCTGGCCGAGCTGCTGGCGCAGGGGCGGCGGGGCGAGGCCCTGATGCTGGCGCTGCGCCTGCTCGACGCCGGGACCGGGATCGATCCCGGCACGCTCGCCGCCTGCCTGCGGCTGATCGCCGAAGCGGGCCAGGCCGAAACGGCGCGACGGATTGCGGTCGAGACGCTCCTGCTGGCCGAAACGCGCCCGTGACCATGCGCCCGCCACGCTTCGTAGGGACCTGGCCCGTCACCGCGCGGCCCCGCACGGCTTGGCCCGTCGCATCCGGGCAGGCTCCGGCCCGTTCCGCTGCCCCGCGAGCGTGCCGCCCCGCCCGTGTCGCCGTGCCGCGCCCGTGACGGAGCCTGGACCCCACCCCTGGCTGGCGCTTTTCCTCGATGCGGCCGCGGCGGAACGGAACGCGGCGCGCAACACGCTGCTCGCCTATGCCCGCGACCTGCGCGATTATCTTGGCAGCCTCGCCAGGAGTGGTGCGGGGCCAGAGACGGCGGATCGCGCGGCGGTCGAGCGCTACGTGGCCGGGCTCGAAACCGCCGGGCTGTCGCGCGCCACGCGGGCTAGGCGGCTCTCCGCGATCCGCCAGTTCCACCGCTTCGCCTGCGAGGACGGATTGAGGACCGATGACCCCACCGTGCTCCTGCGCGGCCCGGCACGGCGCCGCGCGTTGCCAGCAACGCTGAGCGAGACGGAGGTGGACCGGCTCCTGACCGCGGCCCCGACCATCGGACGCGGCGCGGTTGACCGCACGCGCAACGCCTGCCTGATGGGACTGCTCTACGCGACCGGCCTGCGCGTCAGCGAACTGGTGGGCCTGCCGGTTGCAGCCGCGCGCGGCGACCCGCGCATGATCCTCGTGCGCGGGAAGGGCGGGCGCGAGCGGCTCGTCCCGCTATCGCCCGAGGCGCGGGCGGCGCTCGGAGCGTGGCTTGCCATCCGGCCCGGCGCGGGGCCGCACCTGTTCCCGTCGCCCCGCGGGCCGGGGCACCTGACGCGGGTCGGGTTCTTCCTGATCCTCAAGGATATTGCGGTGGCCGCGGGGCTCGATCCCGCCCGCGTGTCGCCCCATGTCCTGCGGCACGCCTTCGCGACCCACCTGCTCGCCCATGGCGCGGACTTGCGCAGCATCCAGACCCTGCTCGGCCATGCCGACATCGCCACGACCGAGATCTACACCCATGTGCAGGAGGCGCGGCTGAAGGCGCTGGTCCTTGGCAAGCACCCGCTCGCCCAGGACTGAGTGCGGTCACCGCCCGCGCAAGAGGCTTCCGAGCACGCCGCGCAGCAGGCTGCGGGTAAGCTGGCTGCCCGCGCTGCGGATCACGGTCTTGGCCAGCGTCTCGCCCAGGCTGTCCGGGCCGGCCCCCCCGCGGCGCGGCGCGGGGCGCGGCTCCGCCCCCCAGCGGGTGCCGGTCCCCGCGCCCGTGCCAGCTTTGGCGGTCCGGGGGCCGCGCAGGTCGGGCGACGGGACATCGGGCGCCGCCTCCGGGACGGACGCGGATGCGGCACGGGCGGCCAGCACCTCGAACGCGCTGTCGCGGTCGATGGCAGCGCCGTAGCGACCCCCGAGCGGCGACGCGGCGAGGATACGCGCCCGCTCCTCGGGCAGAAGCGGGCCGATGCGCGACGAGGGCGGGCGGATCAGCGTCCGCTCCACGATCCCGGGCACCCCCTTTTCATCGAGCAGCGAGACCAGCGCCTCGCCCGTCCCCAGTGCCCGGATCGCCTCGGCCGTATCGAAGGCGGGATTGGTGCGGAACGTCTCGGCCGCCGCCGCCAACGCCTTCTGATCGCGGGGGGTGAATGCCCGCAGGGCGTGCTGCACGCGGTTTCCGAGCTGGCCCAGCACGTCGTCGGGCACGTCATCGGGGTTCTGGCTGATGAAATAGACCCCGACGCCCTTGGACCGGATCAGCCGCGCCACCTGCTCGACCTTGTCCACCAGCGCCTTGGGCGCGGCGTCGAACAGCAGATGCGCCTCGTCGAAAAAGAACACGAAGGTCGGCTTCTCTGGGTTCCCCACCTCCGGCAGCGTCTCGAAGAGCTCCGAGAGGATCCAGAGCAGCATCGTCGCATAGAGCCGGGGCGCCCCCATCAGCCGGTCTGCGGCAAGGATATTGATCCGCCCGCGTCCGTCGGGCTCGGTCGCGATCATGTCCGACAGCGTGAGTGCCGGTTCGCCGAAGAACCCCGCCGCCCCCTGGTTCTCGAGCACGAGGAGCCGCCGCTGGATCGTACCCGCCGAGGCCGTCGGGATCGCACCGAACCGGGGGGCGAGGGATTTCGCATGCTCGGTCACGAAGCCCAGCAGGGCCCGAAGATCCTTGAGGTCCAGGAGCAGCAACCCCTCCTCGTCCGCCACGCGAAAGGCGATGTTGAGCACACCCTCCTGCGCCTCGGTCAGCTCCAGCAGGCGGGCGAGCAGGAGCGGGCCCATCTCGCTGACCGTCGCACGGACCGGATGCCCCTGTGCGCCGAACACGTCCCAGAACGTGACGGGAAACCCCGAATACCCATAGGGGTCGAGCCCGATCTGGGCCGCGCGCGACTGCAGCTTCGGGTGCAGCGGGGTCGCATCGGAGCCCGGGGCCGCGAGCCCTGCCAGATCCCCCTTCACGTCCGCGACGAAGACCGGGACCCCGGCGGCCGAAAACCCCTCGGCGAGGATCTGGAGCGTTACGGTCTTTCCCGTCCCCGTCGCGCCCGCGATCAGCCCATGGCGGTTGCCCTGGCCGAGCAGCAGGTGCTGCGCCGCCCGCCGATCCGCGCCACCGCCGCCCACGAAGATGCCGTCCG
>JANNOT010000385.1:0-1691 GCA_031399375.1 Paraoceanicella sp. | reverse complement strand
CCTGCACCGAGGTGATCGAGCCGTTCCGGGTCGAGGTGATCCGCTCCTGCAAGTCGCCCATCTCGGTCCCCAGATGAGCGTGGGCGAGAACCTGCTGATGGGCGCCTACCTGACCACCGACCGGGCCGAGATCGTCCGGCGGATGGACGAGGTGTTCACCCTGCTCCCCAAGCTCGCCGAGCGCCGGGGGCAGGTGGCGGCGAGCCTCTCGGGCGGCGAGCGGCGGATGGCGGGGATCGGGCGCGGACTGATGATGGGGGCGGGGCTGATGCTGATCGACGAGCCGTCGCTCGGCCTCGCCCCCATCATCATCGAGCAGATCTACGGCGTGATCGCAGCACTCAAGGCCGCGGGGCGCAGCATCCTGCTGGTCGAGGAGAACCCCGCCCGGGTCGAGGGGCTGGCCGACACCGTGCACCTTCTCGACAATGGCGGGCTGGTGTGGAGCGGGCTGCCTGCCGACCTTCTGGCGCGGGCCGAGCTGATGGAGACCTATCTTGGCGGCTGATCGCATTGGGCACGCCTGATGGAGATCCTCGCCCCCGTGCTCGTCTCGGGCCTGACCACGGGCGCGCTCTATGCGCTCGCGACTTTGGGCCTCAGCCTCGTCTGGGGCGCACTCGGCATGCTCAACATGGCCCATGGTGCGCTGCTGACCCTGGGGGGGTATGCGGCCTACACGGCCGTCACCGCGCTGGGGCTGCCCGCCGTCGCGGGGGTGGCCGCCGCAATCGTGGCCGGGGCGGTCGCGGGGGCCCTGATCCATGTGCTCGTCGCCCGGCCCCTGGTGCGCCGCAGCCCCGAGACCTTCGAGACCACGATCATGATCGCGACCTTCGGTGCAGCGATCGTGCTCGAGAACACCATCCTCGCGGTCTATGGCGGACAGCCGCTCGGCCAGCCGCTGGGGCTCGGCGGGGCGGCGCGGATCGGGCCGGTCACGGCGCCCTGGCAGAACCTCCTGATCATGGGCGTCGCTGTGGCGCTGATGGTGCTGACCGCCCTCTACCTGTCGCGGACCCGGGGCGGGCGGGCGATCCGGGCCGTGTCGCAGAACCGCGAGGCGGCGGAGTTGATGGGCGTGCCGGTCGAGGCGGTGTACCTGCGGGTGCTGGCGCTCTCGGGCGCGCTGGCGGGGGTGTGCGGGCTGCTGGTGAGCTCGCTCACCCAGCTTTCCCCCACGCTGGGGGCCGAGCCGATGCTGAAGGCCTTCATCATGTGCGTCGTCGCGGGCCTCGGCAACATCCCCGGGGCCATCGCTGCGTCCTTCGCCCTCGCCGTGATCGAGGCGTTCGTGCAGTACCAGTTCGGTGCCCGCTGGGGGTTCCCGGTGCTGCTCGCCATCGTCATCGGGGTGCTGATCTGGCGCCCCGCGGGCCTCTTCGGCCGCACCCAGGTGCGCAGGCTATGAGGGGGGCATGGCCCTTCCTCGCGGTGGGCGCGGCGCTGGTGGCGCTGCCGTTCCTGACCGACAGCCGGTATGTGATCGGCCAAGTGATCCTCGCCCTCTTCTACGCCATCGTGGCGTCGCAGTGGAACCTGCTCTTCGGCTTTGCCGGGGTCTTCAGCCTTGCCCAGATGGCGCTCTTCGGGTTCGGCGGTTACGTGACGGCGATGCTGGGGTTCTATTTCGGCCTCGACGTCTGGCTCGGCATGCCGCTGGGGGCGGTCGCGACGGTGGGGTTCAGCCT
>JANNOT010000351.1:0-9834 GCA_031399375.1 Paraoceanicella sp. | reverse complement strand
CGCCTGGCGGGCGGGGTTCTGGCCCTGGGCGGCGGTCAGCACCTGACCCAGGATGGTTTCGGACACCTCTGCCGCCTCCACACCCGCCCTGCCGAGCGCGGCGGTGATGGCGGCGGCGCCCAGCACATGGGCGGGGGTATCGGCAAAGGCGCCGTTGAAGCTGCCGACGGCAGTGCGCGCGGCGGCGGCGATCACGATGTTGGTCATGGCGGTCTTCCCTAGCTGTCCCGGGGATCTCGCCCCGGCGTTCCCCGGTTTTTGTGCGCCGCAGCGTATCCCCCGCGCCGGGGACTGTCATCTCTCAATTCCGCAGGGTCGGTCCTGCGTCGGCGAGAAACCGGGCCAGGGGGTCCAGAACCTCGGCCGTGGCCGCCCGACCGACGATCATCCCGACATGCCCGCCGCGGGGCCGCAGGATCCGCGCACCGGGGATCGCGCGGGCCAGCGGCTCGGTCGCCGAGGGCGGTGCGATCCGGTCCGAGATCGAGCAAAACGCGAGCGTGGGCAGGGCAAGGCGCCCGGGATCGGCCGTCACGCCGCCCGGCCGCCAGAGCCTGCGCGCCGTCGCGTTTTCCACCTGCCAGTCCACCAGCACCTCGACGGCCGCTGGGCCGGGGAGGGGAACGGGGTCGTTCAACCAGTCCTCGAGCGCCACGAATTGCCGCGCGGCCGCACTCGCGGGGTCCATCCGCGCGAACCTGCGGAACTTTGCCAGGGCAAGCCCGGGATCGAGCAAAGCGAAGAGCGCCTGGAGAAGCTCGGCCGGGACCGCACCGAAGCCCCGGTCGAGGTCGCGCAGCGCGACGCGGAGCTTCTCTGGCCCGTAATGCCGTGCCGCCCTGCGGACCGCGACCGCGATCCCCGCCCCCGCGGTGAAATCCCACGGCGTGCCGATCAGGGCGAGCGCGCGTGCCGCGTCCGGCGCCCGCACCAGCGCCCCGACGGCGAGCGCGCCGCCCATGCAGTAGCCCACGAGCGCCGGGCGACCGACCGCCCCGAGCGCCGGCAGAAGCCGCCGGTCGATATAATCGGCAAGCGCGAACCCCGCCTCCGCCGGTCCGGGTCTGCCCCAGTCGAGCAGAAGCGCGCGGGCGCCCGAACCCGCGAGATGGCGCATCAGCGAGCGGTCGGGGAGCAGGTCGAGCACATAGGCCCGGTTGATGAGCGACGGGACGACGACCGCCGCGGGCCCGGACCCGCCGTAATCGAGCAGCCGCGCGGCGCCGTCCGACCAGACCACGGGCGGCTCACGGCACGCGCGCCGGTAGGGATGACGCTGCCACGCCTCGAGCCCGCGCAGGAACGTCGCAAGCCGCCCCGCCGCGGCCCCGGCCACGGCGAGCGGGTCGAGCGGCGCCAGCGCGCGGGCAATCCCGCCCATCCCCTCGGCCCAGGGAAAACGGGCATCGTCAGCCTTTGCCGCAAGCGCCGTTCCCTGTTCGAGGATGCGGGCCGCGGCAGCGAGGTGGAGGATAAGCGGCGATGGCAGGCCGCGCCGGTCAGCGGGCGCGGGTGCCCGGGGGCGGACCCGCCGCCGCCAGCCGCGACAGCGACCGCTCCCAGAGATCGAGATAGGCCTCGGCGCGCGCCGCAGCATCTGCCCGCGCTTCGTCCGCCGCCTGCGCCGCCCGCCCATCTGTCGTGTCCCGCCGGTCTGCCATGGCGCGATCCTAGCGCCCCCCGGCGCCGGAGGGGAGGGGGCGCCCGTGTCCCGACCCCGCTCGCGCCCGCAAAAAATTGCGTTGCGATGCCAAAGCGGAACGCTAGAGTCCAGGGCAGCAAGTTCGTATCCCTGCCCGGTTCATGGGCAGGGTCCGCTTTTGGGGAGCGCGCCGTGTCGGAAGCCGAAAAGAGAGCGCCGGACAAGAGTGACAAGAAACCACCGGTCGTCATCAAGAAATACGCCAATCGCAGGCTCTACAACACGGCGAAGTCGACCTATGTGACGCTTGAGCATCTCGCCCAGATGGTCCGCGACGGAACGGATTTCGCAGTGAATGATGCGAAATCGGGCGAGGATATCACCCATTCCGTCCTGACCCAGATCATTTTCGAGGAGGAGGCGCGGGGGCACAACATGCTGCCGATCAACTTCCTGCGCCAGTTGATCCGGCTCTACGGCGATACCCTGCAGGGGATCGTGCCGGGCTATCTCGAAGCCTCGATGAACACGTTTTCGCTGAACCAGGAGAAGATGCGCGAGCAGGTGCGGGCGGCGTTCGAGGCGAACCCGGCACTCGCCAATTTCGAGGCGCTGGCACGCACCAACATGGAATGGTTCGAGAACGCGATGCGCATGTTCGCGCCGTTCGCAACCGCGCGCGGGGCGGAGCCTGCGCGGCGCGACGACACGACGCGGGATGCGGACCTTCAGGCGCTGCGCACGCAGCTGGCGCAGATGCAGGACCAGCTCGCCCGCCTGGTGGACAAGGGGTAGCGCGCCCAGGCGTCCGTCACGCCAGCAGGCGGTCGCGCGGGCGGTCGTGCTGCAGCCATGCGGGGTTCACCAGCGGCTGGCCGTAGCGGTAGCCCTGCAGGCAGTCGATGCCCATGTCGCGCAGGAGCGTCGCGTCCGCCTCGTCCTCCACGAACTCGGCGACCGTGAACATGTTGAAATGGTCGGCAATGGTCACGAGGGTGCGCACCAGGATCCGGTTGTCGGGGTCCTTGGCGATGCCGCGCACGAAGCTGCCGTCGATCTTGACCGCGTCGAAGCGGAAATCGCGGAAATGCTTGAACGAGGTGTAGCCCGCGCCGAAATCGTCGAGGGCGAAGGCGCAGCCCCGCGCCCGGCAGCGGTTCATGAAGGCGAGCGTGCGGGCGGGATCGAGGATCGCGGAGCTTTCCGTGATCTCGAGGATCAGCCGGTCGCCCGCATCGGGGCGATCGGACAACCCCCGCTCGAGGATGGTCATCCATTCGGTATCGTTCATCGACTGGGGCGAGAGGTTGACGGAGAGGCGCAGTCCCGGATGCGCGTGCAGCGTATCAAGCGCCCCAGCGAGAATGGCGCGGTCCACCTGGCGAATCAGCCCCAGGTTCTCGATCGCAGGCATGAAGGTGCCCGCGGAGATCAGCGTGCCGTCGCGGTCGACGATGCGGGTGAGGCATTCGTGGAAGGCGATCTTGGCCGGCTCCTCGGCCCGGACGACGGGCTGATACGCGATCGTCAGCCGCTTTTCCGCGATCGCGTCCATCACCATGCGGGCGGCTAGGCTGTAGCGCTCGCGCTCGTTCGCCGCACCCTTGCCGGGGCGGGCGAAGCGCAGCCCCTCAACCCGGCCGATCCGCCCCTCGTCAAAGGCGGTCTGGGCATTGGCCATGGGATCGGACGGCAGCCGGGTGCCGCGCGGCGTGTGGCAGATGCCCGCCGAGATGGTGACGGCGACGGGACCAGCGGTGCTGACGATCTCGTGCCGCCCGACCCCCTCCATCACCCGCCGCACGCCGTCGGTCACGGCCTGGGCCGTCGCGCCCACCTCGGCCAGCGCGAATTTCGCGCTGCCGACCCGGCCCATCATGGCGCTGGGGGGACGGTGGGCGAAGATGCGCGCCTCGACCTCGGCCACGATCTCGTCCGTGACGTCGGGCCCCAGCACGCGGTTCACGTCGCGCAGGTTGTCGATGCCGAAGATCGTGTAGCTGCGATCCTCGGTCACCGAGGCGCGGGTGAGGTGGTCGAGAAGCTGGGCGCGCGCGTCACGCTCGGACACCGAACGCAGGGTATGGCCGCGGGCGAGGCGGGGGGCGGCCACGCGCCGGAGCACGCCCGCAACATGGGGCACGCCCTCGACCGTCACGCGGCGGGCGCAATCCTCCACCCACACGACACCTGCCGGACCCGTGGGGACCGCAAAGAGAAAGCGGCAGAGCTCCCCCTCCCGCGCCGCGAGCGCCCAGGCGCCGCGTTCGCCCCCGTCCTCGCGCAGGTCGGCGAAGGCGGTTCCGCTCGCGAGGCGGTGCAGGCCCGTCGCCTCCATCAGCGCGGTGCGCGTGCCGTTCCACACCAGGGCATCGGTGGCGAGGTTCCAGCGGTAGAGGCTGATCTCGAAGCCCTGGAGCACCTGTTCCGCCAGAAGGGCGGCCTGCGCATCGTCCATAATGTCGGCTCTCCCGCCAGCGGCTACGAACCCGTCCTACACGCATTCGGTTCCTCGCTCGTAAACTCTCTCGGAATGTTCTAATAATGTTCTAATGCGAACGAAATTTTCCGGGGGGAACATGGCGATCGACGCAAGGTGCCCATGGTGCGGAACGGACCCGCTCTACGTCGCCTATCATGACACGGAATGGGGCGTTCCCGAACGCGACGGGCGGGCGCTCTTCGAGAAGCTCTGCCTCGACGGGTTCCAGGCGGGGCTAAGCTGGATCACGATCCTGCGCAAGCGCCCCGCTTTCCGCGAGGCATTCGCGGGCTTCGTGCCGGAGGTCATCGCGGGCTGGGGCGCGGACGACGTGGCGCGCATCCTCGGCGATCCCGGCGTCGTGCGGCATCGCGGCAAGATCGAGGCGACCATCGGCAATGCCCGCGCCTATCTGGATGTAGAGGCGCGCGTTGGCTTTGCCACGTTCGTCTGGGATTTCGTCGATGGCGTGCCGCTTCAGCCCGCGCGCCGGACGATGGCCGACGTACCCGCCGAGACGCCGCTGTCGGTCCGGATGTCGCGGGCGCTGAAGGCCGAGGGGTTCCGCTTCTGCGGCCCCACCATCGTCTATGCGGTCATGCAGGCGACGGGGATGGTCAATGACCATGTCGTCACCTGTCCGCGCCACGGCGATCTCAGCGGGTGATCTCGATCAGCCGGACGATCATGGCCCGCGCCTCGGGGCCGTTCCAATCGGCGCCGCCCAGCATCCGCCCGACCTCGCGCCCCTGTCGGTCGAGCAGCAGCGTGGCGGGCAGCCCGAGCACCCCCGCCTCGCGCGCCATCGCCCCGCCCGGATCGGCGTGGAGGGGGAGGGCGGTGATCCCGTACTCGGCAAAAAAACTCTGCATCTTTGCGGGGTTGTTGCGTCCCGTGGCGATGGTGAGGACCGCGAAATCCGCGCCCCCCAGACCCTGCTGAAGCGCGTTGAGCGTCGGCATCTCCTCGCGGCAGGGCGCGCACCAGGTCGCCCAGAAATTGATCAGGAGCACGCGCCCGGCATCGGCTGACAGCGCGCGAACCTCGCCCGCCGCCGTGGTGTAGGGCGTGGCCAGGGCGGGCCGCGGCGCATCGTGCAGGACCATGCGGCGCATGTCCCCCGCCCGCAAGGCGTCGAGCGCAGGCTCTGCCAGGGCGGGATTTGCGCCCGCCCCGATGCTTGTGTAGAGCAGGGCGGCGAGGAGCAGGGCCGGGGTCGTCTTGCTGCCTGTCATTTCTTCCCCCGAGGGACCGCGCGATGGCCCAGGACGACGCGAACAAGATGTGGGGCGGACGCTTCGCCGCCGGGCCGGACGCAATCATGGCGGCGATCAACGCCTCCATCGCCTTCGACCGCAGGCTGGCACCCCAGGACATTGCCGGATCGCGCGCCCATGCCGAAATGCTCGCCGTGACCGGTATCTTGAGTGATAGCGACGCCGCGCGGATCCGGGAAGGCTTGCTCACCGTGTTGTCAGAGATTGAAACCGGCCGCTTTGCCTTCTCCACCGCGCTGGAGGACATCCACATGAACGTGGAATCCCGCCTGGGCGAGCTGATCGGCGAGCCCGCCGGGCGGCTGCACACCGCACGGTCGCGCAACGACCAGGTCGCGGTGGATTTCCGGCTCTGGGTGCGCGACCAGTGCGACGCGGTGGACGGCGCCCTCTTGGCCCTGATGCGCGCGTTCGTGTCGCAGGCCGAGGCGGGGGCGGACCTCGTCATGCCGGGGTTCACCCACCTGCAGACGGCCCAGCCGGTGACCTGGGGCCACCACATGCTCGCCTATGTCGAGATGCTGGCGCGCGACCGGGGGCGGTTTGCTGATGCGCGGGTGCGGATGAACGAATCGCCGCTGGGTGCCGCCGCGCTGGCGGGCACATCCTTTCCCATCGACCGCGACCGGACCGCCGCGGCGCTGGGATTCGACCGACCGATGGCCAATTCGCTCGATGCCGTGGCGGACCGGGACTTCGCGCTCGAATTCCTTGCGGCCGCGAGCGTCTGCGCCACGCATCTGAGCCGGTTTGCCGAGGAACTGGTGCTCTGGTCCTCGGCCCAATTCCGCTTCGTGCGGCTGTCGGACCGGTTCTCGACCGGCTCGTCGATCATGCCGCAGAAGCGCAACCCCGATGCGGCGGAACTCGTGCGGGCCAAGGTGGGGCGGATCACCGGGGCGCTCATGGGCCTTCTGACCGTGATGAAGGGGCTGCCGCTGGCCTATTCCAAGGACATGCAGGAGGACAAGGAACAGCTCTTCGACGCCGCCGACACGCTGATGCTGGCGCTTGCGGCGATGGAGGGGATGGTCCGCGACATGGTGCCCCAGCCCGGGCCCCTGCGCGTCGCCGCCGCCTCGGGCTTTTCGACCGCGACCGATCTCGCCGACTGGCTGGTGCGCAGGCTCGGCCTGCCGTTCCGCGAGGCGCACCACGTCACGGGCACCCTGGTCGCCCGGGCAGAGGCGCTGGGATGCGATCTGCCCGACCTGGCCCTGGTCGAGATGCAGGCGGTCCATGCGGGCATCACGGCCGAGGTCCACGGCGTGCTCGGGGTGGACAATTCTGTGGCGAGCCGCATCAGTTACGGCGGGACGGCGCCGGTGCAGGTGCGTGCCCAAGCGGCGCGGTGGAAGGAGCTTCTGGGATGAGGGGGATCATCGTCCTGGCGCTGGTGGCGCTCGCGCTCGCAGGCTGCGGCAAGAAGGGCGACCCGGTCGCTCCGCACCCTGTCGATGCTCCCGCGGAGGGGTAGATGTCGCCGCTGCGCTGGACTTACCTGGTCCTCACCATCCTCGGCGGCACGCTGCCGATGGTCTACTTCCTGCGCTGGCTCTCGGCGAATGGCTGGGACCTTGGCGCCATGATCGTTGCCTGGAACGTGTCGGACGCGACGACGGGCCTGGTCTATGACCTCACAGTCTCGGCGCTCGCCCTCTGCGTTTTTGCGGCGGTTGAGGCGATCCGGACCCGGGACGCGCTCCTGTGGATCTGCCTCCCGCTCACCTTCCTCGTGGGCGTCAGCCTCGCTTTGCCGCTCCTGCTCCTACTGCGCGGCCGGTCGCGGGCCTGATGGATCATTTCGGCTACCGGGACGGCATGCTGCATGCCGAGGATGTGCCCCTGCCGGCGATTGCCGAGGCGGTGGGGACGCCCGTCTACGTCTACTCCACCGCGACACTGACCCGGCATTACCACGTGCTCGACGCGGCGCTGTCCGGTCTGCCGCACCTGATCTGCTACGCGATGAAGGCCAACTCCAACCTCGCCGTGGTCAAGCTGCTCGGCGATCTGGGGGCGGGGATGGACGTGGTGTCGGGCGGGGAGTACGCCCGGGCGCGGCAGGCGGGGGTGCCCGGCGAGCGGATCGTGTTCTCCGGCGTCGGCAAGACCCGGGCCGAGATCGCCCGGGCGATCGAGGGCGGGATCCGCCAGTTCAACGTGGAGAGCGAGAACGAGCTCGCCGTGATCGCGGCGGAGGCGGCGGCACGCGGCGTCCGCGCCCCCATCGCCCTGCGGGTGAACCCCGATGTCGATGCCCGTACCCATGCCAAGATCGCAACCGGCCGGGCCGAGGACAAGTTCGGCATCCCCATCGACCACGCGCGGTCTGTCTATGCCGCCGCGGCCCGCCTGCCCGGCATCGAGGTTGTGGGGATCGATGTCCATATCGGCTCGCAGCTCACCGCACTTGCGCCGTTCGAGGACGCGTTCGCCCGGGTCGCGGACCTGACCGAGCTCCTGCGGGCGGACGGGCACGACATCCGGCGGCTCGATCTCGGCGGCGGGCTCGGGATCCCCTACACCCGCACGAACGATGCGCCGCCGCTCCCCTTCGACTACGGCGCGCTCATCCGCCGCACGGTCGGCCATCTTGGCTGCGAGATCGAGATCGAGCCGGGGCGGCTGATCGTGGGCAATGCGGGGATCCTGCTGTCGCGCGTGATCTATCGCAAGGCCGGGGCGGGGCGCGACTTTCTGATCGTCGATGCGGCGATGAACGACCTGATCCGCCCGGCCATGTATGATGCCCATCACGACATCGTGCCCGTCGTGGAACCGGCCCCGGGCAGTCCGGTCGCCCCCGTCGACATCGTGGGTCCGGTTTGCGAGACGGGCGACACCTTCGCCCGCGCCCGGCCCATGCCGCCGGTCGCCGACGGGGCCCTGGTCGCGTTCCGCTCTGCGGGGGCCTATGGCGCGGTGATGGCGTCGGAATACAACGGCCGCCCCCTGGTGCCGGAGGTTCTGGTGCATGGGGATCACTTTGCCGTGGTGCGGCAACGGCCCAGCATTGAGGAAATGCTCAGTCGGGATACTCTTCCAGCTTGGATGGCATGAGTCGACACGCGGTCGGCGGATGCAGCCGCTCTGCGTGCGAGGTGGAATGGCCGATCAGCCGAACGATCCCAAGACCCCGAGGACCGTGATACGGACCGGAACACCCCAGGCCCAAGGCGGTCTCAAGGCACAGATTGATCGTGCCGTCTCGCGGACCCGGTTGTCGCTGGTCGCGGAACGGTTCACCCAGGCGTTCTGGCCGGTCTGGACCATCGGGTTTGTCATCGTGGCGCTGGTGCGGCTGAACGGCCTGACGCTGCTGCCGGACCCCTTGCGCGCGCCGCTGCTGGGACTGCTGGTGGCCGGCATGGCCGCGTTCCTCGTCCGGGGCGCGCTGGGGTTCCGCCTGCCGAGGCGGGCCGAGGCGGTCAGACGCATCGACGACGCCCTGCCCGGCCGCCCGGTCGCGGCGCTCGGCGATGCCCAGGCGCTCGGGGCGGGGGATGCCGGGGCGCGGGCGGTGTGGCAGGCCCATATGGCGCGGGTCGCCCGGCTTGCGGCCGGGGCCGCTGCGGCGCGCCCCGACCTGACGCTGTCACGCCAGGACCCCCGGGCGTTGCGGTATGGCGCGCTTGTCCTCCTGTTCGCGGCGCTGCTCTTCGGACGCGGCGAGGTGGCCGAGCAGGTCGCGGTCGCCCCCGTGCCCGCGGGCGCGACGGCGGTCGCAACCGGCCCGATGCTCGAGGCCTGGGCGAGCCCGCCGGCCTATACCGGCCAACCGACGCTCTATCTGACCGAGATCGACCCCGCGGCGCCCGTGACGGTACCCGAGGGCACGATCCTCACCCTGCGGGTCTATGCCGACACCGAGACGGCCGCGCTGTCGGAAACCGTCTCGGGCGGATCCGGCCAGACGCTTGGAGGCACCGGGGGCGACGGGGCGCCCGGGCTGCAATCGGCCGAATTCACCATCGCCCAGCCCGGCGAGGTCAGCGTGCAGGCCGGGGGCGAGACCCTGGGGGCGTGGCGCTTCGAGGTCACACCCGATGGGCCGCCCACCGTACGCCTCGTTGGCCCGCCAGAGCGGACGGCGGAGGGTGCGGGACAGTTCACCTATGCGGCCGATGATGATTACGGCGTCACGGCGGCCTGGGCACAGGTGACGCTCGACCTGCCTGCCATCGACCGCCGCTTCGGCCTCCGGCCCGATCCCGACCCGCGCGATCCCATCGAATTCGACCTGCCCCTGCCGCTCAGCGGCGCGGGCACGGCGATCGAGGAGACCGAGGTGATCGACCTCGCCCGCCATCCCTGGGCCGGGCTGCCCGTCCGCCCCGGCGGCGTTCTCCTTCGCGCTCAAGGCTCCGCGCCGCATCACCCACCTCAGCAAGCTGAAGGACACCGAGGAGCTCGTGGCCACGCTGTTTCAG
>JANNOT010000316.1:0-3257 GCA_031399375.1 Paraoceanicella sp. | reverse complement strand
GCTGCACGGCGTCGGCGTCAGCGTGGTGAACGCGCTGAGCGACTGGCTGGACCTGCGGATCTGGCGCGAGGGGTACGAGCACTACGCGCGGTTCGAGGGCGGCGAGACGGTGGTCAGCCTGCGGCGCGAGGGGCCGGCGGAAGGCAAGCGCGGGACGCTGGTGCGGTTCCTCGCATCGACGGGGACGTTCACCAACCTCGAGTACAGCTTCAAGACGCTGGAGCATCGGCTGCGGGAGCTGGCGTTTCTCAATTCGGGGGTGCGGATCACGCTGACCGACCGGCGGCATGCGGAGGTGCACGAGGTCGAGCTGTTCTACGAGGGCGGGGTGCGGGAGTACGTGCGCTATCTCGACCGGTCGAAGACGCCGCTGATCAAGGACCCGATCTACATCTTCGGCGAGCGCGACGGGGTCGCGGTCGAGGTGGCGATGTGGTGGAACGACAGCTACCACGAGACGACGCTGCCGTTCACCAACAACATCCCGCAGCGCGATGGCGGCACGCACCTGGCCGGGTTCCGCGGCGCGCTGACGCGCACGATCAACGCCTATGCGGGCGAGAGCGGGCTGGCGAAGAAGGAGAAGGTGGCGCTGACCGGGGACGACGCGCGCGAGGGGCTGACCTGCGTGCTGTCGGTGAAGGCGCCGGACCCGAAGTTCTCGAGCCAGACCAAGGACAAGCTGGTGAGTTCGGAGGTGCGGCCGGCGGTCGAGGGGCTGGTGAACGAAAAGCTCGGCGAATGGTTCGAGGAAAACCCCGGCCAGGCCCGCATCGTCATCGAGAAGGTGATCCAGGCGGCCCTCGCCCGCGAGGCAGCGCGCAAGGCGCGCGAGGCGACGCGCAAGTCCGCCATGGACACGATCGCGTCCCTGCCCGGCAAGCTCGCCGACTGCCAGGAAAAGGACCCGGCCAAGTCCGAGCTGTTCCTGGTCGAGGGCGACAGCGCGGGTGGGTCCGCCAAGCAGGGACGGTCGCGGCAGAACCAGGCCGTGCTGCCGCTGCGGGGCAAGATCCTGAACGTGGAACGCGTGCGCTTTGACCGCGTGCTCGGCAGCCAGGAGATCGGGACCCTGATCACAGCACTCGGCACCGGGATCGGCCGGGACAAGGAGCGCGGCGGCTTCGACATCATGAAGCTGCGCTACCACCGCATCGTCATCATGACCGATGCAGACGTGGATGGGGCGCATATCCGCACCCTCCTGCTCACCTTCTTCTACCGCCAGATGCCCGAGCTGATCGAGGGCGGGTTCCTCTACATCGCGCAGCCGCCGCTCTACAAGGTCACGCGCGGGCGGTCGGAGGTCTACCTCAAGGACCAGCCTGCGCTGGAAAACTACCTGGTGGATCAGGGCCTGGGCGAAACGGTCCTGACGCTGGGGTCGGGCGCGCAGCTTTCGGGCGCTGATCTGGCCCGGGTGGTCGAGGAAGCGCGGGCGGTGCGCACCATCCTGGGCGCATTCTCCACCCAGTATCCGCGCTTCGTCCTCGAACAGGCCGCGATCGCGGGCGCGCTGCTGCCCGAGGCGCTGGCGGGCGATGCCCAGGCGCTGGCCGACCGGGTGGCGGCACGGCTCGACCTGCTGGCGGCGGATGCCGAGACCGGCTGGCAGGGCCGCCCGACCCAGGACGCGGGCCTG
Source organism: Paraoceanicella sp. (assembly GCA_031399375.1). Lineage (GTDB taxonomy): Bacteria > Pseudomonadota > Alphaproteobacteria > Rhodobacterales > Rhodobacteraceae > Paroceanicella. The sequence continues at coordinate 1,615 of JANNOT010000316.1, read as the reverse complement.
CGGTTCTTCCGCACCGTGCGCGGCGTGGACGAGGTGCGGACGCTCGACGGCCCCGCCCTGCGCTCGGCCGAGGCGCGCAAGCTCGCGGGCATGACCACGGCACTGGGCGAGGTCTACGCGACCCCCGCCCGCCTGACCCGCAAGGAGAAGGAGACCCGGATCCTCGCCCCCTCTCACCTTCTCGCCGCCGTGATGGCCGAGGGCGAACGGGGCCTCGCGCTCCAGCGCTACAAGGGGTTGGGCGAGATGAACCCCGGCCAGCTCTGGGAGACGACGCTGGACCCCGAGGCGCGGACGCTCCTCCAGGTCAAGATCGAGCATATCGACGAGGCGGACGAGATCTTCTCCAAGCTCATGGGCGACGTGGTCGAACCCCGGCGCCAGTTCATTCAGGACAACGCGCTGAGCGTCGAGAACCTGGATTTCTGACGCCGGCCCTGTCGGGGCCAGCCGCCCCCCATGGGCGGTCTTCCAGGGGCCGCAGAGGCGCATGCCATGTCCGATCCCGATACTGGCGACCCGAGGGTCCGGAGACAACCGATGACCCGACCCCGGCGCGCCCTACACCCGTGCGCTCTTGGCGGGCCGCGGGCGGCGGACCACATTGCGCCGGGGCTGCGGGTGACGCCCCCGATCCAGCCGCCCCGCGCAACTCGGCCCGGCCATCCCAGCCGTTGGCACGGGACCGTGGGGCGCTAGATACCGGATGTCGTGAGGGGTCGGAGGCAAGGCGTGCACCGCATCGTTCCCATCGTGCTGTCGGTCGCCCTGTTCATGGAAAACATGGACAGCACCGTCATCGCGACGTCGCTGCCGACCATCGCGGCCGATATCGGGACGAGCCCGATCGCCCTGAAGCTCGCGCTGACCAGCTATTATGTGGCACTGGCGATCTTCATTCCGATCTCCGGGCGGCTCGCCGACCGGTTCGGGCCGCGGCTGGTCTTCCGGCTCGCCATCGCGGTCTTCATGCTGGGCTCGGTGGCCTGCGCCCAGGCGGGCTCGCTCGAGGGCTTCGTGGGCGCCCGGTTCCTCCAGGGCATGGGCGGGGCGATGATGACGCCGGTGGGGCGGCTTCTCCTCGTGCGCGCGACGCCGAAATCCGACCTCGTCTCGGCCATGGCCTGGTTCACCTTGCCCGCAATGGTCGGGCCGCTCGTCGGGCCGCCCATCGGGGGGGCGATCACGACCTATCTGCACTGGCAGTGGATCTTCTACCTCAACATCCCGATCGGAATCGCGGGGATCGCCCTGGCGACCCGCTACCTGCCCCGGGTGGACCCGATGCCGGGGGTCCGGTTCGACGGGCGGGGCTTCGTGTTATCGGCGCTGGCCTGCGCGGGCGTGGTCTTCGGGGGATCGGTGATCTCGCTGCCTGTGCTGCCGCCGGTGGTCGGGTTGGTCCTGGTGGCAGCAGGCGGGCTGGCGGGGCTCGCCTATCTCGGCCATGCCCGGCACCGTCCCGATCCGCTGCTGCGCCTAACACTCGTCGAGGTGCCGACATTCCGCGCCGCGCTCGCGGCCGGGTTCGCGTTCCGCATCGGGATCGGGGCGATCCCGTTCCTGCTGCCGCTCCTGCTCCAGCTCGGCTTCGGGTTCAGCCCGTTCGAATCGG
>JANNOT010000284.1:0-1586 GCA_031399375.1 Paraoceanicella sp. | reverse complement strand
TTAGATGAAGAAGAAAAGTCGCCGCGTTTCGATTTAATCTTTCTTGGAATGGGCGACGACGGGCACCCTGCCGCGGCGAAGGCCGCCCAGGGTCCTTCTGCCCGCGCCGGGGCATGGCTCGGCTCCAGGATCACGTAAGGGATCCCCATTTCCCCAGCCAGCGGGGGGCCGAGCAGGTCCGGCGCCTTGTAGTAGCTGTGATAGGTGAACCAGAGCGCGGGGCGCGCGTCCCGGCGCATCAGGATGCGCTGCACCTCCCGTTCCGCCTCGACCATCAGCCGCGCCTGCACGCCAGCGTCCCCCGCCCCGTCGCGCACGCGCAACCGGCTCGCGACGCGCGGTGCGAACCCCGCCGCCTCCAGCGCGCGCAGGGTCAGGCGCGCCACCTCCCGGTCGCCCGAGGGGGTCGGATGGTCGGGCGGCTTCATCGGGGCATAGACCGCGATCAGGGTCACGGCAAAGCCGCACGCAGCCGCGCCTCGAGCAGGTCGATCCCCGCCGTCATGCCGAAGGATGCGGCGACCCGCGCCCGTGCCGCCCCGGCCCGGACCAGCGCCCGGGCGGGATCTGCACAGAACGCGGCGATGGCGGCAGCGAGTGCCGCCGGATCGCCCGGCGGCACAAGCACCCCGTCCACACCGTCGCGCACGAATTCGGGGATCGCGGACACGGCGGTGGAGATGATCGGCAGCCCTTGGCTCGCCGCCTCCATCAGCACGTTGGGCAGGCCGTCGCGGTCGCCGTCGCCCGCAATCTTCGAGGGGAGCACGAAGACATCGGCACCCTGCATCGCCGCCACGATCTCCACCTGGTCGCGCCGCGGCACCCAGGTCACGCGACGCCCGAGGCCCAGCCCCTCGGCCTGGGCCGCAAGCGGGCGCTTCAGCGGACCGCCCCCGATCTGGGTCAGGTGCCAGTCGATCCCGGGCGGCAACAGGGCGAGGGCCGCGAGCAGATCGGCATACCCCTTCTTTTCGACCAGCCGTCCGACCGACAGCAGCCGGAACGGCGCCGTCGCGGGCGATCGCACGGGTGGCTGGGGAAACCGCGCGAGATCGAGCCCGTGATAGACCAGCGCGACCCGGGCCGGACCCGGTGCGAGCGCCGCCAGATGGGCCGCCCCGCTGCCCGTGCAGGTCACGGCAAAGGCGGCATCGCCGAGCTTTTCGCGCTTTTCCCAATCCGGGATCGTCCAGATGTCTTTGGCATGGGCCGAAACCGCCCAGGATATCCCCCGCATCCGTGCCGCGTAGCGCGCGACGGATGCGGGAGTGTGCAGGAAATGGACGTAGAGCAGCGCGATCCCGTCGGGCAGTTCGGCCGCGAGCATCACCGCCTGCCCGAACCGCCGCACGCGGTTCGGCGTGGGCTCGCGCCGCAGGTCGCGCAGGAAATCGGCCAGCGCGGGACGAAACCCCGGCAAGCGCGCCGCCCGCGCCGTGGCACGCAGCAGGCGCAGGGGCGCCTGGTAAAGGTACTCGGGCAGGTAGCGCCGCCCGGCCCGGATCGCGCCGTGGATGGGATGTTCCCGGTCGTCATGGGGCGCGCGCAGCGACCAGATGTCAAAGACGAAGCCGCGCCCCTCC
>JANNOT010000280.1:0-2781 GCA_031399375.1 Paraoceanicella sp. | reverse complement strand
GTCAACGCGTCCAAAAACGCCTCGCCCGCCGCGATGTCGCCGGCGCAGGGCCGGGCCTTGATCATCGCCGCGCGTTCCCAGGTCCGCCCCAGCGTCTCGTAATACCGCTCTGCCACGCCTGCGCCGATGCAGACGGGCGTGACCGAGGCATCGGGGCGCAGGCGCAGGTCGGTGCGCAGCACGTAGCCCTCGCCGGTCTGGGCGGACAGGATGCGCACCATCCCCTGGACCACCCGCACGAAGCCCTGGCGGATGTCGGCATAGGCGCCGGGCGGGTGGCGCGTCTCGTCGAACAGACAGATGAGATCGATGTCCGAGGAATAGTTCAACTCGCCCGCCCCGAGTTTGCCCATGGCCAGCACGAAGAACCCGCCGCCATCGGTGCATGTCGCGGGCGGAAGGCGGCGGCGGGCTACCGCGTCCTCCAGCGCGGCCGCGAGCGCCGTCTGCACCGCAAAATCCGCGAAGGCGGTCAGGGCGCCCGTCACCTCGGCGAGCGTCCAGACGCCGCCCAGATCGGCAAGTGCCACGAGAAGTGCGACGCGCCGCCTGCGGGCGCGCAGCGCGCCCTCGGCCGGGCCCACAACCGGGACCAGAAGGGCCGCGAGCGCCCCCTCCGGCTCCACATCTGCGAGCGTGTCGAGCCAGGCCCGCTCGGTCACCATCAGCCCGGCGAGGAACGGGGCCTGGGCCGCACCGTCCAGCAGGGCCCCGAACGGCCCGCCGATGCCGGTGCCCGATCCCCCGGGCAGCGGGTGGGGCACGGTTCGAATGCGGCTTTCGAAGCGCACGGCCGGTCAGCGGCCGCGAAACACCGGGCGGCGCTTTTCGAGGAACGCGGTCACCCCTTCGCGGTAATCCGCGCTGCGCCCGGCTGCCCCCTGCTCTGCCGCCTCGAGCGCGAGTTGACCGGCAAGGTCGCGCCCGAGGCTCGCGCGCAGCACGCTCTTGATCCGTCCATAGGCCTCGGTCGGCCCGGCGGCGAGCTGGGATGCCCGCGCGGTCACGCGGGCGCCGAATTCCCGGTCGGGCACCGCCTCCCAGATCATGCCCCAGGCGGCAGCGTCGGTCGCGCTGACAGGTTCGGCCAGAAGGGCCGCGCCAAGCGCCTTGGCCAGCCCCATGGTGCGCGGCAGCCAATACGTGCCGCCCGCATCCGGGATCAGCCCGATGCGGGCGAATGCCTGGAGGAAATAGGCGCTTTCGCGTGCAATCACGATGTCGGCGGCAAGTGCCAGGTTCGCCCCCGCCCCGGCTGCCACACCGTTGACCGCGGCAATCGTGGGGATCCGCGCCTCGGCCAGGGCGTGGACAAGGGGGAGGTATTCGTCCACCAGCAGGCTTTCCAGATCGACCGATGCCGGATCACGCCGCTGCGACAGGTCCTGACCCGAGCAGAACGCACGCCCGGCGCCGGTCAGGACGAGCACCCGCGCCTCGCCCTCGGCCCGCGCGATCGCCGACACCAGCCCCGCACGCATGTCCGCGCTGAGCCCGTTCAAGACGGCGGGCCGGTTCATCGTGACGGTCGCGACATCGTCCTCGAGCGCATAAAGCACGGGGCCCTCGCTCATCCCCGCTTCTCCGCCGACAGCAGGGCCGCAAGCCGTCGCTCCTCCTCGGCCGTCAGCCGTTCGGGCGCGGGACGCTGGCGGCGCAGCACGGCGACGGCGAGCGCCCCACCCGCGATGAGCAGGGCCGGGCCCGCGAGCCAGAGGATCAGGTTCCCACCCGCGATCGTCGGGCGCAGCAGCACGAATTCGCCGTAGCGATCCACCAGGTAGTCGCGCACCGCATCATCGCTGTCGCCTGCCACGAGGCGCTCGCGCACGAGGATCCGCAGGTCCCGCGCGAGGTCCGCATTCGATTCGTCGATGCTCTCGTTCCGGCAGACCAGGCAGCGCAATTCGCGGCTGATCTCGCGCGCACGGGCCTCGAGCCCCGGGTCGCCGAGGATCTCGTCGGGCTGGACCGCCAGCGCCGGCCCCGCGCCCAGGAGGGCGAGGAGGAGAAGCAGCACCCTCATTCCGCGGCCACCGCGGCCGCGCGCGCGCCCCGCACGGCCGCACCCACGCGGAACCGCCGGTCCGTCAGGCTGAGCGTGCCGCCCAAAGCCATGACCAGGGCACCAAGCCAGATCCAGGCCGCGAAGGGTTTCACGTAGGTGCGCACGGCCCAGCCGCCCCCGTCCTGCGGGTCGCCCAGCACGACATAGAGATCACGGGTCAGCCCCGCGTCGATCCCCGCCTCGGTCGTGGGCATGCGCTGGACGGGATAGATCCGCTTCTCCGCGCAGGTGACGCCGACCAGGGTGTCGCCGTCCCAGAGCGAGAAGCGACCGTATTCGGTGGCAAAGTTGCGCGGTCCCACCTCGCGGAACAGCGCGAACGCGAACGCAAAGCCCCCCGGCGCCGTGCGCCCGCAGCGATCGAGGTGAAAATCGGCCCCGACGGGAAGCTGGTGCACCTCGTCGAGCTGCACCCGGTAGTCCGACAGCGTCGCGCTTTCGCCGATCTGGAGCACCCGCACATCCTCGGCCTGCCAGGCCGTGATCGCGGCGATGCCAAAGACGGTGAGGCCGAAGCCCGCATGGCCCACCGCCTTGCCCCAGTCCGACCGCGGCAGATGCGCAAGCCGTCGCAGGCTCTCGCCCGGGCCGACCTGGCCCAGCTTTGCGCGCAGCGCCAGATCGACGAGCGCGCCCCCGATGAGCCAGACCGCAAGCGCGATCCCGATGGGGGCGAGCAGCGAGCGCCCGGTCTGCATGGACCACACCAGCCC
>JANNOT010000278.1:0-34857 GCA_031399375.1 Paraoceanicella sp. | reverse complement strand
CGCGGTTCGCGTCGATCACATAGCGGTGGAAGGTCGCGCGCACCGTGGTGGCCGAGGGCAGGAGCCCGGCATAGAGCCGATTGACATGCCAGTCGGTGTCGCGCAGCAGGCGACCGCGCGGGTTCAGGGCCTCTGCCACGTCCTCGGGCAGCCAGGTTCCCACATGAGGCATGCCGAGCACCACGGGACCGTCGCTCGGCTCGACCACGACCGGCATCATGGGCGCGGCCCGCGGGGCGCGGGGGAAAAAGCGGCCGCGCCGGGCGCTGCGGCCGGGCCGGGGGCGCCGGGCATGGCCGGTCCACGCCGCACCCCGGCCCGGTCCGCCATGGTCGTCACAGGGGCGGGACCAGCGGAATCCCCGCCGCCTGCACCACCGCGCCGCTGCGGATCAGGGCGGCGCCTGCCTCAAGATCGTCCGCCATGTAGCGGTCGGGGCCGAGCGGCGGCACGTCGGCCCTGACCCGCGTCAGCACCCGGGCGAGGGGGGCGGAGGTGGTCAGGGGCGCGCGGAACTCCACACCTTGCGCCGCGCAGAGCAGCTCGATGCCGAGGATGCGCGCGAGGTTCGCGTTCATCTCCACCAGGCGACGCGCGCCATGGGCGGCCATGCTCACATGGTCCTCCTGATTGGCCGACGTGGGCGTGCTGTCGGTCGAACAGGGGGCGGCGCGCTGCTTGTTCTCGCTCATCAGCGCCGCCGCCGTCACCTCGGCGATCATGAAGCCGGAGTTGAGGCCGGGGTCCGGCGTGAGGAACGGCGGCAGGTCGAAGCTGAGCGCGGGATCCACCATCAGCGCCACCCGGCGCTGCGCGATCGCCCCCACCTCGGCGATGGCGAGGGCGAGCATGTCGGCGGCGAAGGCCACGGGTTCGGCGTGGAAATTGCCGCCCGACACGATCGCATCCCCGAGCACGAGCGGGTTGTCGGTGGCCGCATTGGCCTCGATCGCCAGTGTGCTCCCCGCCTGGCGCATCAGGTCCATGGCGGCACCCGTCACCTGGGGCTGACAGCGGATGCAGTAGGGATCCTGCACCCGCGCGTCCCCCTCGCGGTGGCTGTCGCGGATGGCCGAGCCCTCCAGCAGCGCGCGCAGCGCCGCTGCCGCCTCGATCTGCCCCCGGTGACCGCGCAGCGCGTGGATCTCGGGGTGAAGCGGCGCGGTGGAGCCCATGATGGCATCCGTGGACAGGGCCGAGGTCACGAGCGCCCCCTCCGCCGCCCGCCAGCCCTCGAAGAGGCCCGCGAGCGCATAGGACGTCGAAAACTGCGTCCCCTTGATGAAGGCGAGGCCCTCCTTGGCCCCCAGCGGCACGGGCGACAGCCCCGCCGCCGCCAATGCCGCCGCCCCGGGCATCGCGACCCCGCCGATCTCGGCCGTCCCTTCGCCGATCATCACCGCCGTCATATGCGCCAGGGGCGCGAGGTCGCCGGAGGCACCGACCGACCCCTGGGCAGGGACCACGGGAGTGACGCCGCGGGCAAGCATCCCTTCGATCAGCGCGATCAGCGCCCAGCGCACGCCCGACGCGCCGCGCCCCAGCGACAGCAGTTTCAGCGCCATCATCAGCCGCACGACCCGGACCGGCATCGGTGCCCCCACCCCGGCGCAATGGGACCGGATCAGGTTGCGCTGGAGCGTCGCCGTGTCCGCGGGCGCGATCCTGACGCTCGCCAGCTTGCCAAAGCCGGTGTTGACGCCGTAGACCGCTGCCCCGCCCGCGACCGCCGCGGCGACGGCTGCCGCCGCGCGTTCGACCCCTGGACGACAGGCGGGGTCGAGCGCCACCGCCTCGCCCCCCCACCACACGCGGGCGAGGTCGGCGAGCGTCGCCTCGCCTGGCATCAGGATCATGCGCTGCCCCCGAAGATCCGCCGATGGAGCGGGTTGAACCCGATGCGGTACGCAAGCTCGGCCGGATGCTCCACGTCCCAGACGCAGAGATCGGCGCGCTTGCCGGGCGCGATGACCCCGCAATCCTCGAGCCCGAGCGCGCGGGCCGCGGTCCGCGTGACCCCCGCCAGCGCCTCGTCCGGGGTCAGGCGAAAGAGGGTGCAGCCCATGTTGAGGGCGAGAAGCAGCGAGGTCATCGGCGAGGAGCCGGGGTTGCAGTCCGTCGCGAGCGCCATCGCCACACCCGCGGCGCGCAGCGCGGCGACCGGCGGGGCCTGCGTCTCGCGCAACGTGTAGAACGCGCCCGGCAGCAGGACGGCGACCGTCCCGGACGCCGCCAGGGCCGCGATTCCGTCGGCATCGAGATATTCCAGATGATCCGCCGAGAGCGCGCCGAAGGACGCCGCAAGCCGCGCGCCGCCAAGGGTCGAGAGCTGCTCGGCATGGAGCTTGACCGGCAGCCCCAGCGCGCGGGCGCGCCGGAAGACCCGGGCGATCTGGGCGGGCGAGAACGCGATCCCCTCACAGAACCCGTCCACCGCATCGGCCAGCCCCGCCGCCGCCGCCGCCTCCAGCGCCGGGATGCAGACCGCGTCGATATAGGTGTCGGCGTCCATCCCGTCCGGGACCGCGTGGGCGCCGAGGAAGGTGGTGCGCACCCGGATCGGCCGTGCTGCCGCGACCGCGCGCGCGACCCGCAGCATCGCAAGCTCGGTGTCGATATCGAGCCCGTAGCCCGACTTGATCTCGATGGTCGTCACCCCCTCTGCGATCAGCGCATCGGCCCGGGTCAGGGCACCGGCCAGGAGCGCTGCCTCGGAGGCGTCGCGTGTCGCAGCGACCGTCGAGACGATCCCGCCGCCGGCCCGCGCGATCTCGGCATAGGTCGCACCCCGGAGCCGCTGTTCGAACTCCCGCGCGCGGTGCCCGCCATGGACGAGATGGGTATGGCAGTCGATCAGCCCGGGCGTGACCAGCCGCCCGCCCTGGCGCGCCTGCGGCAGGTGCTGCCACTGGTCCGGCACGGCGTCCCCGGACCCCACCCAGCCGATGCGCCCGCCCTCGACCGCGATCGCTGCCCGCGGGATCAGGCCATACTCCGCAGTCCCCGGCCGGAGCGTGGCCGCGTCGAGATCGACGAGCAGGGCATCCTGGGGCATGGGTGGACGGGTCCCGGGGCGGGGTGAGCGGTCATCCTGCCCGGGGCCGGGGGATCATGTCCAGACATGATCCGCGCCCTCCACCGCCGCCCAGACCCCCCAGCCGCTGCCCCCGAGCGGCAGCACGGTCGCCGCGTCGCCGGGATCCAGCAGCAGCGTCCCGCCCGCGCGCAGGTTGGCCCGGCCGAGCCGGAGCCGACCCGCGGCACCGTGGAGCATCCCGCGCCCGCTTGCCCGCCAGGCCAGCCGCATCCCGGGCCGCACCACCGCGGCCGTCGCCCCGACCTCTGGCACGGCCATGAGGTTCAGAACCTCCACCGGACCACCCGTCAGCGTCCCCGTCACCGGCAGCGCCCCGTCGAACGCCGCCGTCTCGCCTGGCCCCAGCACGATGTCGAGCCCCGGGCCGGTCAGGCGCAGCCCCGTCCCGGTCAGCAGCGTCAGCCAGCGGCGATATTCGGGGAAGACCGAGAATGGCCCGCCCCCCGCCACGACCGCCCGGCTCAGCCGCCACAGCGGCGCCCCCGAGGGCAGGGATGGGCGCGAACGCGCAATCTCCTCGGTAAGCCCGCGCCCATTGCGCCAGGGCTGGGGGCGGTAATCGCCGGGGCCGATCCGCTCCACAAAATCTCCCGGGGCTTGGCAGCGGGAATGGTCCTGTCCATAGATATCCGACCCGCCGACGCTCGCAAGGGATCGCCGATGGCCCGCATCACCGCCACCCATGCCCTGCTGCCCGGTGGATGGGTGCGCGACGTCGCGGTCACGCTGGGGGCGGACGGGACGATCACCGGGGTCGAGACGGGTGTGGCGGGCGCGCAGGTGCGCATCCTGCTGCCGGCCCCTGCCAATCTTCATTCCCACAGCTTCCAGCGCGCAATGGCCGGTCGGACCGAGGTCCGGGCGGGCCAGGACAGCTTCTGGTCATGGCGCAGCCTGATGTACCGGTTCGTGGAGCGTCTGACGCCCGAGGCGGTCGAGGCCATCGCGGCCCAGACGTTTCTGGAGATGCTGGAGGCCGGGTATGCGGCGGTGGCGGAGTTCCACTACCTCCATCACCGACCCGACGGGACGCCCTATGCCGATCCGGCCGAGATGTCGCGGCGGATCCGGGCCGCGGCAGCGACCGTGGGGATCGGCCTCACCCTGCTGCCCGTGCTCTACACTCATGGCGGCACCGGCGGCCAGCCGCTGGCCGGGGGGCAGCGCGCGTTCGGGCACACGCCCGAGGCATTCCTGCGGCTGGTCGAGCGGCTCGCGGCCGATCCGGCGCCCCCCGACCACCGGCTCGGCATCGCGCCCCATTCCCTGCGCGCAACGACGCCGGGGGGACTGGCCGCGGTGCTGCCCCATGCCCCGGGGCCCATCCACATGCATATCGCCGAGCAGCCGCGCGAGGTGGCCGAGGTCGAGGCCTGGCTCGGCGCGCGCCCGGTCGCCTGGGCGCTCGACCACCTTCCCCTCGGGCCGGACTGGTGCCTGATCCACGCCACCCACATGACGGCGGCCGAGACCGCGGGCCTCGCCCGGACCGGGGCGGTCGCGGGGCTCTGCCCGATCACCGAGGCGAACCTGGGCGACGGCCCCTTTCCCGGACCGGATTTTCTGGCCGCGGGGGGCGCCATCGGCATCGGATCGGATTCCAACGTCCGCATCGCCCTGGCCGAGGAATTGCGGACCCTCGAATACTCCCAGCGCCAGCGCGACATCGCCCGCACCGTGATGGCAGGCGGCGACGGCTCCACCGGCCACAGCCTCTTCACCCGCATCCTCGCGGGCGGGGTGCAGGCGCTCGGTCGGCCCGCGGGCGCCATCGCCCCGGGGCGGCTCGGCGATCTCGTGGCGCTCGACGCCGCGGCGCTCGCCTTCCACGCCGTCCCGCCCCCAGGGCTGCTCGACGCCTGGATCTTCGCGGCTGATGACCGCGTCGTGCGCGATGTGTGGTCCGCCGGGCGCCACGTGGTCCAGGACGGCCGCCACAGGGCCCGCGACACGGTCGCGGCGCGGTTCCGCGCGGCGCTCGACGGCCTGGGATGAGGGCGTCCGTCCCCCCGCGGCTTCCGCCTCCTGTGCGACCATCGCGGCGCGGGTCCGGCGTCACCCGGCGGGCAGGATACGCTTGCCGAGCGCGCTCAGAAGATGCCCGAACGCCACCGCCAGCGCCGCCCCCGAGCTTTCCGCCCCGAGCCCCGCGAGCGTGATCGTCCGGAGCCCGCGTGACGCGGCGATGCGCTCCATGACCATCGAGCATTCCCGCCAGTTCAGCCCCGCCTCCAGCGGGTCCGCATCCATGCCGCGCCCCAGGCTCGCATGCAGGACGAGGTGGAAGCCGTCGGTGCTGCCCGTCACGCGGCCAAGGGCGCGGCGGATGGTTTCGCGCACGCCGACCATGTCGATCTCCTCCATGGTCAGGGCGAGCAGGCCCCGCTCGCGGATCATCGCGGCCTGGCCGGGGGTGGCGGTGCGCAGGCCGTAGAGCGCGCCGCTTTCGGCCGGCAGCATGGCCACCGGGCCGGGATCGCTGTCGCACCAGAGCACGCCGAGCTCGCCGGGTAGGTCCGGCAGGCGGTCGGGCCGGTCGGCGGTGATCAGGACCCGCAGCACCGCCCCGCCCCCGCCGTCAAAGCCGAGCGCGGGCAGGGCCGCGCGGAACGCCGCAACCTCGGGCCGGGCGAGAAGCACCGGGTCGGCGTCGATCTCGATCCTCCGCGGGGCCGCACCGATCGCGCCCCGCCCCGCCAGCACTTTGTCCACGTAGGGTGACAGCATCGCCTGTACGAGCGCGCCGTAGTCGAGCCCGAAGCTGACCCGGTCGCCCACCCGGATCTCGGCCGCATCGGTCAGGTCGATGAGAAGATGGTCCGAGGACGCGCTGATCACCTCCGCCCCGGGGGTGCGCGGGGCAAGCCCGGCTGCGCTGATGTCCACCCGCCCAAGATTGACGATCCCCCGCCGGCGCGTGCCCCGGTCCAGGATCACCGGAACGCCCCCGAAGGCATCGCGCCCCAGCATACCGTCGGGGGCGGAGGGCTTGTCCTTCAGCTCCACCAGTTCGGCCTCGAGCAGGAACGCGTCGTCGCGCATCCCCGGCAGGGTACCGCCCGTCAGCGGGTTCTCGCCCCGCAGGATCGCCGCCCCGACCCGCAGGTGGTTGACCCGGTGGGGCAGGCGCGCCACCGCCATCTCCGGCAGGTTTGCCGAATTGCCGCCGGAGATTATCGCGACGCGGACCCCCAGCGCCCGTTCCACCGCCTCGGACGCCTCCACCAGCGCCTCCATCTTGGCGAGGCTCGGCAGGACGCCGTTCGCGCACATGAAGTTGGCGCCGATGCCCGCGAGGCGCAGGCCGTCGGTTCCGCCGGCAATCGCGCAAAGCCGGGGGAGCTCCTCGGCACTCGCCCCCTCACGCCGGTCGCCAAGCTCGAGCATCACGAGCACGCCGTGGATCACCCCTTGGTCGACCGCCGCCTCGCCGAGCGCGCGCAGGGTCGCGGCCTCGGAATTCAGGCTGATCTCGGTCAGGCGGACCACGTCGGCCGCCTCGGACATCGAGGGCAGGCGCAGCATCATCACCGGGGCATCGATGCCGCCGCGTCGCATCCGCCGGATGTTGTCAAGCCGGCTGTCGGCAAGCCCCGTGGCACCGCCGCGCAGCATGGCACGCGCCACGGCGGGGTTGCCGCAGGCGGCCTTGGTCACCCCCCAGACCTCGACCCCCTGCGGACGGCAGATGTCCATCACCCGGGCCGTGTTGGCGGCGATGACGGAAAGATCGATGGTGAGCCGCGGCCTCATCGCGCGGATGCCACGGCGCAGAGGTGTTCGAGGATCACCGACGCAGCGAGCAGCGCCGTTGTCTCGGCCGGATCGTAGGGCGGCGCGACCTCGACCACGTCCATGCCCACGATGTCGAGCCCCGCAAGCGCGCGAACCACGTCGATCCCCTCATGGGGCAGCAACCCGTCCACCACGGGCGTCCCGGTGCCAGGGGCGAAGGCCGGATCGAACGCGTCGATGTCGAAGGTGAGGTAGGCGGGCCGGTTGCCCACGACCGCCCGGATCCGCGCCGCGACGCCCGCGACCCCGAGCGTTCGGACGACGGGGCGATGGAGCACCGTGATGGGATCGTCGAGCGCATAGGCCGTGCGGATCCCGATCTGGATCGACGCCTCCGCCACGATCAGCCCCTCGCGCATCGCGTGGGTGACGAAGGATCCGTGATCGACCCAATCCCCCGGCGCCGTGTCGCGGTGCGCGTCGAACTGGATGAGGGCGAGCGGCCCGTGCGCCCGCGCCTGCGCGCGCAGGAGGGGGAGGGTGACGAGGTGGTCGCCCCCGATCCCGATCAGCCGCGTGCTCTGCGCCAGCACATGGGCCGCCTGCGCCTCGACCGCCGCCAGCATCTGGGCGGGCTGGCCGCGCTGGTAGAACACGTCGCCATAATCCACCACCGCCAGCCGGTCGAAGGGGTCAAAGCCCCAGGGCCAGACCTCGCCCCAGCTGAGCTGCGCGGACGCGCGGCGCACCGCCTCCGGCCCCAGCCGTGCCCCCGGGCGACCGGAGGTGGAGAGGTCGGAGGGGATGCCCATCACGGCGTAGTTCACGCCGGTCAGATCGCGCGTCAGGCGCCGACGCATGTAGCTGCGGGTGCCGGAAAACGGCATCTCCGTCTCCGTCCCCAGCAGACCGTCGCGGTCGAACGCCTGGTCGCCCCGGTGCACCCGCATCTCAGCCCCCCAGTCGGGCGGGGGAGAGGTCGGGGTCCGCGGCGCGCCCGAGCAGGATGTCCGCCGCGAGCCGTCCCAGTGCGGGCGAGGTCTGGATCCCGGACCCGCCCTGGCCCGCGAGCCAGAAGAGGCCGTGGACCCGGGCGGAGAAGCCGACGACCGGCACCCGGTCGGCGGCGAAGGTGCGCAGCCCCGCCCAGGAATGCAGCACGCGCCGGACATCGAGCGTGGTGCATTCGCCCAGGTGCCAGGCGGCGGTGGCGATGTCGATCTCCTCGGCCCAGGCATCATGCGGCGCCACGGGGGTCTCGTCGGCTGGGCTCACGATCAGGTGGCCCGCGTCGGGCTTGAAATAGAACGCCTCGTCCACCTCGTTGACCTCGGGCATCCCGGCGACGTCGTACCCGGGCGCCGCGACGCTGATCATCGTGCGCCGGTGGGGGACGAGGCCGAGGGGGGCTGCGCCGAGGATCTCCGCCACCCGGTCCGCCCAACCCCCCGCGGCATTCACCACGATATCCGTCCGCACCTCGCCCGCCGCCGTCTCCAGTACCCAGCCGCCCTCATGCCGCGCTCCGGTCAGCCCCGCCCGGGTGCGCAGTACGGCCCCCGCGGCCTTGGCGCCTTTCCAGAAGCCCTGGAACAGCGTCTCGACCTCCACGTCCCAGCAGTCGGGATCGTAGAAGGCACCCCGGACGTAGTCGGGGTTCAGAAACGGGACCTTCTCCTGCGCAGCTTGCACCGTCAGGGGTTCGACGGGCGTGTCGGCGGCCATCTCCGCCGAAAGCACTGCCGCGAAGCGATCCACCTTCTCCGGCCCCGCGATCACCAGGTTCCCGCGCCGCCGCAGCAGGGGAATGGTCGCGAAGCCGTCAGGTGGGCTGGCGAAGAAGCCTGCGCTTGCCCGCGTCAGGCGCGCCGCGACCGGGGAATGGAACCGCTGGGTGTATTCGGCAGCCGAGCGCCCAGTGGACTGGGTGCCAAGATGCTCCTCGGCCTCCAGCAGCATGACCGTGCGATCGGGGGCGAGGAAATAGGCGAGCGAGGCGCCCGCGATGCCGCCGCCCACGATCGCCACGTCGAACCGTTCGGCCATCCGCGCCCCCGCCTGTCCCGTCGCCCGGGCAGATACGGGATCCGCGCACGAAGGGGAAGGCCCGGCCCGTCTGGCGTCCCGTCAAGCGTCGGGGGGGATCACGCCCTTCTTGAGGATGAAGCAACCGTAGAACCGCCGCTCGTCGGTCTGGATCACGGCGAAGGCCTGCTTCGCCCGGTCGTAGAAGGCAAAGCGCTCCACAGGCCCCAGCGCCCAGGGCCGCCCCTCGGCGGCGTCGATCTCGGCCTGAACCTCGGCCATCACCGGTTCGATCCGGGCGGGCTCGCCCACCACTTCCATCCGCGACGCGGGGTGGTCGACGAAGCTGTCGAGCGGGAACACCGACAGGACCGCCCGCACGGCGCGGGGCGCGTTCGCTCCGATGCGCAGAAGATCGCCATGCACCGTTGTGGCCGCAACCGAGGCCGCGGGGAAGTTGGTGTCCGAGATCACCAGCTCGTCGCCATGCCCCATGGCGCGCAGGACATAGAGCACCTCGGCGGTCAGCAGGGGATCGAGACCTTTCAGCATCTCAGGCTCCTTTCAGCAGCGCGTCCACCTCGGCGCGCGTGGGCATGGATGGCGCGGTGCCGGACCGCGTGACCGAGATGCCCGCGACGGCGCAACCGAACCGCGCGGCGGCGACGGGGTCCGCGCCCTCGGCCAGGGCCGTGGCAAACCCGCCGTTGAAGGCATCGCCCGCGCCGGTCGTGTCGACGACGGCGCCCACGCGAAAGCTCGGCACATGGGTGTCGATGCCGCGCCCGCGCAGCAGCACGCCCTCGGCCCCCAGCGTCACGACCGCGACGCCGACGCCGAGGGCAAGCAACGCGTCCGCCGCCGCCTGCGCCTCGGGCAGCGAGGTGACGGGCAGGCCGGTCAGGGCGGCCGCCTCGCTCTCGTTGGGGGTGAGGTAGTCGCAGAGCGGGTAGATTTCGGGCGGCAGTACCGCCGCGGGCGCTGGGTTTAGGATGGTCGTGACGCCCGCGTCCCGCGCGATCTGCAGGCCGCGCAGTGCGGCGGCGACGGGCTGTTCGAGCTGGGTCATGAACACCCGCGCGCCCTGAATGGCCGCCGCCTCTGCCTCGACATCGGCGGCGGTGATCGTGCCCGCGGCGCCGGGATAGACGATGATCGCGTTGTCGCCGGTCTGGCTGCTGACGAAAATGTAGGCAGCCCCGGTGCCGGTATCTGCAAGCTCGCGCACCCGGGGCGTCACCCCGGCCCGCGCCCAGGTCGCCTTGGCGATCGCGCCGAAATCGTCCGCGCCGATGGTGGACAGGAACGTGACCCGACCCCCGGCCATGGCGGCGGCGACGGCCTGGTTCGAGCCCTTGCCCCCGGGGCCCAGCCTGAAGTCCTCGCCCAGGATCGTCTCGCCCATCGCGGGTTGGCGGGTGGCACGAAACGCCACGTCGGCGACGAAGATCCCCAGTATCGTGACGCTCACCCGCCCGTCCCCCGACCCTTGCGCCGCCCCTCCCCTTGTAGGATCAAGGGCCGGGCCGCCGCAAGCGCGGGCAGGATCGGGGGAGCTTCCATGGACAGGCAGCATTGGCAGCGCATCGAGAACGGGGGGATCGACTTCACCCCCCTCGGCTGCGGCACGGCCCCGCTCGGCAACCTCTATCGCGGGCTGTCGGACGACGATGCCCATGCGGCGCTCGAGGCGGCGTGGGAGGGGGGCGTGCGCTACTTCGATACCGCGCCGCTCTACGGGCTGGGCCTGTCGGAGCGGCGGCTCGGCCGCATGCTCCGCGGCAAGACGCGGGACGACTACGTGATCTCGACCAAGGTCGGTCGGCTGATGCAGGTCGCCCCGCCGGACCAGCGCACGGGCGTCGGCAAGTGGTTCGACGTGCCCAACCGGCGCGAGGTGTTCGACTATTCCTATGACGGGGTGATGCGGTCCTTCGAGATCTCGTTCGAGCGGCTCGGCATCGACCGGGTGGACATCCTCTATGCCCATGATCTGTGCATCTTCACCCACGGGACCAAGGCGCGGTCCGACCATTATGTCGATCAGTTCATGCGGGGCGGCTACTACGCGCTCCTGAGCTTGCGCGACCAGGGCGTGGTGAAGGCGATCGGCGGCGGGATCAACGAGTGGGAGGTGTGCCAGACCCTGGCGGAGCGGGGGGATTTCGACCTCTTCCTCCTCGCCGGGCGCTACACCCTCCTCGAGCAGACGGCGCTCGACAGCTTCCTGCCGCTTTGCGAGCGGCGCGGCATCGGGATCGTGCTCGGCGGCCCGTACAATTCCGGCATCCTCGCCACGGGCCCGCGGCAGGGTGCCTATTACAACTACGACCCCGCGCCGCCCGAGATCATCGCGCGGGTGCAGGCCATCGAGGCGGTGTGCGAGAGCCACGGCGTCCGGCTGATCGAGGCGGCGCTACGCTTCCCCCTCCTGCACCCCGCCGTCGTCAACGTGCTGCCGGGGGGCCAGTCGGTGGCCGAGATTCGGGCGAACCGTGCGGTGATGGACGTGGCGATCCCCGACGCGCTCTGGGCCGAGTTGAAGGCGCAGGGGCTTCTGCGCGCCGACGCGCCCACGCCGTGATGCCCCCCCGTCTCGTCGATGCCCACCAGCACTACTGGCACCCCGCACGCGGCGATTACGGCTGGATGCCCAAGGACGACCCCGTCCTGAGCCGCCCCTACCACCCCGCCGATCTTGCGCCTGCGCTTGCCGCCGCGGGGGTGGACGGGACCGTCCTCGTCCAGGCCGCGCCGAGCGTGGCCGAGACCGAGTACATGCTGGGGGTCGCCGACGCGACGCCCTCGGTCCTGGGCGTGGTGGGCTGGATCGACTTCGAGGACAGGGGCGCGCGCCGCGCGCTCGACCGGCTCGCGCGACATCCGAAGTTCAAGGGCGTGCGCCCGATGATCCAGGACATCGCCGACCTGGACTGGATGCTGCGCCCCGACATTGCCTGGGCCTTCGATGCGCTGGAGGAGCGGGGTCTGACCCTCGACGCGCTGGGATTTCCGCAGCACTTGCCGAATTTCCTGCGCGTGCTGTCCGCCCGCCCCGGTCTGCGCGCGGTCATCGACCACGCGATGAAGCCGGGGATCCGTGACGGATCCGCGACCATGGCCGCCTGGGCGGACGGCATGTCGCGGATGGCGCGGGAAACGGCCGCGTTCTGCAAGCTCTCGGGTCTCTGGACCGAAGCGGCACCCGGCAGCACCGCATCGGACATCGCGCCCTATGCCGCCCATGTCCTCGCCGCCTTCGGACCCGCACGGGTCATGTGGGGATCGGACTGGCCGGTGGTTCGCCTGCGGGGCGAGTACGGGGCGTGGTGGGCAATGGCACAAGATTTTGTGGCACCCAAAGACAAGGCCGCCGTATTTGGCGGGACCGCATGCGCGTTCTATCGCCTGAGCTGGTCAGGTTCTCCCGCAGCGTGAAATTCCTGTCCGACACTACGCGTCAAGGTTGCACTGCGGCGGTGAATATGCACAATTTGTCGGGTTGTATGCTTCCGCTCACAGGGTTGGACAAATCTTCATGTGGTCAGACTTGCGTCTCATGGACGGCGATGCGGGCGAAATGCCCGCCATCCTCGAGCAGATCAAGGCGGTGGCGACGCGCGATGCGGTCGAGCCGCAGATGGCACTGGCCATCTACCGGGCTCTCGCGCTGACGGGTCTCGCCTGTCTCAGGCACCTCGCGGTGCGCGAAACCCCGGGCGTCCCGCCGGCCCAGATGATCCGGGCGATGCTCGAGATTGACAACGCAATGACGGCGACGATGCATGACTGCCTGAAGCCGCGCTGAGCGGGACGGGCTTTCCCCGGGCGGCTCGACCTGCGAGAAAGGGATGCGCTTGCATCCCGAGGGGCGATGACCACCACCCGTGCCGACGCCCTGCGGGGTCATGCCGCCATGCTGGCATTCGCGCTGCTCGTCGCGGGATCGTTCAGCCTCGGTGGTCTTGCGGCACCGCACATGGATCCCGCGGCGCTGAACGCCGTGCGGTTTGCGCTTGCGACGGGGATCATGGCGGGGCTGGCCGCGGGACGCCTGCGGCGCGAACATCTGTGCGCGCCCTGGCGCTACGCGCTGCTCGGCGGGCTTCTGGCGATCTATTTCGTGCTGATGTTCGTGGCGCTCCGCATCGCCGATCCGGTGGCGACGGGGGCGGTGTTCACCCTGACCCCCGCATTGTCGGCGCTGTTCGGATGGGCGCTGCTGGGGCAGGTCCCGACGACGCGGATCGTGCTCGCGCTGATCCTCGCCGCGGTCGGGGCGATCTGGGTGATCTTTCGCGCCGACTTGCCCGCCGTGCTGGCGTTCCAGATCGGCCGGGGCGAGGCGATCTTCTTTGTCGGCTGTGCGGCCCACGCGCTCTACACGCCGCTGGTGCGGCGGCTGAACCGGGGCGAGCCGGTGCTCGTCTTCACCACCCTCACGCTTGCCGCGGCCTTCGCCGTGCTGGCCGCGTGGGGGGCCCGGGCGCTCGTGGCGACCGATCTGGCGGCGCTGCCGGGGATCGTCTGGGTCACGATCCTCTACACCGCGGTCGTGGCGACGGCCGTCACCTTCTTTCTCCTCCAGTTCGCCAGCCTGCGCCTGCCCTCGTCCAAGGTCATGGCCTACACCTATCTCGTGCCCAGCGTGGTCATGCTGTGGGAAGGGGCGCTCGGCCATGGCTGGGTCGCAGCACCGGTGCTGCTGGGCACGGCGGCGACGCTCGGGGCGCTCGTCCTTCTGGTCAAGGACTGAGCGTGTCGCCAGGAAAGCGGTAGCCGATCCCGGGCTCGGTGCGGATGAAGCGCGGGCGCGCCGCGGTGTCGCCGAGCTTCTGGCGCAGCTGGCCGACATAGACCCGGAGGTACTGGGTATCCTCGGCATGGGCCGCACCCCAGAGCTCGGACAGCAGGAACCGCTGGGTCAGCACCTTGCCCGCATTGCGCGCGAGCAGTGCCAGCAGGTCGAACTCGCGCCGCGAAAGCGCCACGCCCGCGCCGTCGAGCGTGACGGTCCGCGCAGCCAGATCGACCGTCAGCCCCTCGTGCCGCAGGACGGCGGGGCTGTCGGCGGCCGGGGTGGCGCGGCTGCGCAGCAGGACGCGGATGCGGGCCAGAAGCTCGCGGATGCCAAACGGCTTCACGACGAAGTCATCCGCGCCCGCGTCGAGCGCCGCGACCTTCTCCGCCTCGCCCGAGCGGACCGAGAGCACAAGCACGGGCGCGGCCGACCAGGCGCGCAGCCGCTCGACCACCGCGCGCCCGTCGATGTCGGGCAGGCCGAGGTCGAGGATGACGAGCGCCGGACCCTCGGTCGCCGCGCGGGCGAGCGCCTGCTCACCCGTCCGCGCCTCGTCCACCCGGTAGCCCGAGGCGGTCAGGCTGATGCGCAGGAACTTGCGGATCCCCGGGTCGTCATCGACCACCAGGATCAGGGGCCCCTCATCCGGCATGGGCGGTCTCGCGCGGCAGGACCGGCAGGGCGGGCTGGGGCAGGTCGATGGCAAAGACGGCACCTCCCGCGGGCCCCTCCTCCACCCGCACGCTGCCCCCCATGGCCTCGGTGAAACCGCGCACGATGGCAAGGCCAAGGCCCGTGCCCTCGCCCCGCCGGTCCCCGGCCTCGACCCGGAAGAACATCTCGAAGATGCGCTCGCGCAGCTCCGGCGCCACCCCGGGGCCGCGGTCGGCGACGCTGAGGGTCGTGATGTCGCCCTGGCGGGTCGCGCGCAGTGCCACCGCGGTGCCGGGCGGGGCGTAGCGGGCAGCATTGTCGAGAAGGTTCACGAGGCATTGCTCGATCAGGGTTGGATCGGCGTGGATCAGGGCCGCCCCCGGGTCGATCTCCACCGTCACCGGCACATCGGTCAGCCGCGCGGCAAGGCGGTCGCGCGCGCTCTCGATCAGGTCGCCGGTATCGATCCACTCGCGCCGGATCGCGACCGCGCCGTAGCCGAGTCGCGTCATGTCGAGCAGGTTCTGGATATGGCGGTTCAGCCGCGCGGCCTCGACCGCGACCTGGTCCAGAAGATCCTCCCGGTCCCCCGCAGGCAATTGCGACCCCAGCGCCTGGAGGCTCGAGACCGCGCCGATGATGGTCACGAGCGGGGTGCGCAGATCGTGGCTGATCGAGGAGAGAAGCGCCGTACGCAGCCGCTCGGTCTGGCTGTAGCGCTGCGCCTCGGCCGCCTCGGCGATCATCCGGCCGCGCTCGAGGATCAGCGCGCCCTGGTCGGCGAGGGTGTCGAGCAGGCGGCGGTCGGGCGCCCCGAGCCGCGGCCCCGGCCGCTCGCGGCTGACGCCCAGCACGCCGAGCGCGCGGTCCCCCACGGTCAGCGGCAGGAACAGCCAGGGGCTGGCGGGCAGGGTGTCGGTCGACCACCCCGCGCGGGTCCGCTGGCGCCAGGCATAATCCGCCGCCGCCGTCGCCCCGGGGGTCGAGCGTGTCGATGGGCGGCATCCCCGCCACGACCGTCAGCCGCGCATCGGGGTCGGGGGCAAGCAGGACGGCATCGGTGCCGAGCGAGGCGTGCACATGGCTCACGATCGTCCAGGCCATGTCGTAGTCGGTCGTGGCCGTCAACGCCCGGCGGGTGAATTCGTAGAGCGCGCGGGTCTGGCGCGCCGCGGTGCGCATCGCCGCGACCTGCCGGTTCAGCCGGGCGCCGAGCACCCCGATCACCAGGGAGACCGCAAGGAAGAAGGCAAGCGTCAGCACGTCGCTGCCCTGGGTCATGGCGAAGGTGAACCGCGGCTCGGTGAAAAAGAAATTGTAGGCGGCAAACGAGAGCAGGCTGGTCAGCACCGCGGCCCCCACCCGCCCGAAGCTCGCGGTCGCGAGCACCGCGCTGAGGAACACGAGGCTGAGATTGGCGAGCGGCAGGACCTGGTCCACGCCCCAGGCGACGGGCACGGCGAGCGCGGCAAAGAGCGCGCCCAGGGCGTAGGGACGCAGATGCCCGGGTTCCAGCACCGCGGCACGGCCGCGGCGGGCGGGATCGCGGCCGTCATCGGCGGCGACCACCGTCACCTCGAACCCGGTCCCGAAGGCGATGAGCGCGCGGTGCAGCGGGGGCGAGAGCGACCAGCGCGTGGCCCGCCCGCCCCGCGCGACCACGATCCGGGTCACGTTGCGCGCCCGGGCGAAATCGAGGATCGCGTCCGGCGCACGCCCCGCGGCCACCAGGGTCTCGGTTTCCGCCCCCAGGGCCTCGGCGAGCGCGAGCGCCTTGTCCGCCGCGGCCTCGGCCTCGCCCCCGGGGCTGTCGACCAGGTGCAGCACGATCCAGGGCGCGCGGCTGCGCTCGGCCATCCGCTTGGCCGTGCGCACCAGCCGCTCGGCCGAGGCGGACCCCTCCAGGCACACCAGGATCCGGTCCCGGGTCGGCCAGGCGCCGCCCACGGCATGGGCGCGCATGTAATCGAGCATCTCGCGGTCCACCCGCTCGGCCGCGGCGCGCAGCGCCATCTCGCGCAGTGCGGTCAGGTTGCCGCGGCTGAAGAACCGGGTGATCGCGCGCTCCGCCTGGTCGGGCACGTAGACCTTGCCCGCCCGCAGCCGCTTCTGGAGGTCCTCGGGCGAAAGATCGACCACCTCGATCTCGTCCGCCTCCTCCAGCACCGCGTCGGGCACGGTCTCGCGCACCTTCACGCCCGTGATGCGCTCCACGATGTCGTTGAGGCTTTCGAGGTGCTGGACGTTCAGCGTCGTGTCCACGTCGATGCCCGCGGCCAGCAGTTCCTCGACATCCTGCCAGCGCTTGGGGTGGCGGCTGCCCTCGACATTGGAATGGGCGAGTTCGTCCACCAGGGCGCGGCGCGGCCGCCGGGCGAGGATGGCGTCGAGGTCCATCTCCGGCAGGCTCCGGCCGCGATAGGCGATGACCTTGCGGGGCACGGTCTCGAGCCCGATCAGCAGGCGCTCGGTCTCGCGCCGCCCATGGGTCTCGACCACGCCGATCGCCACGTCGAGCCCGTCGCGCTTTGCGACCCGGGCGGCGCGCAGCATGGCGAAGGTCTTGCCCACGCCGGGCGCGGCGCCGAGGAAGATCTTCAGCCGCCCGCGCCCCGCCCGCTCGACCTCGGCCAGCAGGCTTTCGGGATCCGGGCGGCCCTCGGCGTCAGCCATTCGGCACGGGGTGGGCGGCGTCGAGCGCGAGATTGGCGCGCAGCACGTTCACCCCGGGCTCACCCAGCCAGCCCGATCCCTCGGTCGCGGCATCGAGGATCGCCTGCACGGCCTCGGGCGCCACGCCGCGGCTGCGGGCGATGCGGGCGGCCTGAAGCCGGGCGGATGCCGGGCTGACATGGGGGTCGAGCCCAGATCCCGACGACGTGACCAGATCGGCCGGGGGGCGGGCCACCCCGTCGGTCTCGGCCACCAGCGCCGCGCGGGCCGTCACGTCGGCCACCAGTCCCGCATTGGTCGGCCCCAGGTTGGTCCCCGTGGACGCCGCCGCGTCATAGCCCGCGGCCGCGGGACGGCCATGGAGGTATTCGGGCCGGGCAAAACCCTGTCCGATCAGGGTGGAGCCCACGATCCTGCCGCCCCGCTCGACCAGCGAGCCGCCGGACGTCCCCGGCATCAGCGTCTGGGCGATCCCGGTGATGGCAAGCGGGTAGGCCAGGCCCGTGAGCAGCGTCATGGCGAGCGTCATCGTGATGGCGGGGCGCAGTTCGGCAATCATGGTCGTCCTCCGATGCTCAGGCAAGCCCGAGGGCTGTGACGGCGAGGTCGATGAGCTTGATCCCCACAAAGGGCACGATCAGCCCGCCGAGCCCGTAGATGGCGAGATTGCGCCGCAGCATCGCCGCGGCCGAGGCCGGGCGATAGGCGACGCCGCGCAGCGCCAGCGGGATCAGGGCCACGATGACCAGCGCGTTGAAGATCACCGCCGACAGGATGGCCGAGCCGGGGCTGTCGAGCCCCATGACGTTGAGCGCGGCGAGCCCGGGATAGGTGCCCACGAAGAGCGCGGGCAGGATCGCGAAGTACTTCGCGACGTCGTTGGCGAGCGAGAACGTGGTCAGCGCGCCCCGGCTGATCAGCAGCTGCTTGCCCACGTTCACGACGGCAAGGAGCTTGGTGGGGTCGCTGTCGAGGTCGATGAGGTTCGCGGCCTCCTTGGCCGCCGGGGTCCCGTCATTCATCGCGACCCCGACATCGGCCTGGGCGAGGGCGGGCGCATCGTTCGCCCCGTCGCCGCACATGGCGACCATGTGCCCCTTGGCCTGCTCGGCCCGGATGAGTTCGAGCTTCCGTTCGGGTGTCGCCTCGGCCAGATAATCGTCCACCCCGGCCTCGGCCGCGATGGCCGCCGCGGTCAGGGGGTTGTCGCCGGTGATCATCACCGTGCGCACGCCCATGCGGCGAAGCTGGGCGAAGCGGGTCTTGATCCCCGGCTTCACGATGTCCTTGAGATGGATGATCCCGAGCACCTCCGCCCCCTCGGCCACCGCCAGCGGCGTGCCGCCGGTGCGCGCCACCTCCGCGGCCGCCTGCTGGACCGCGGCGGGGAGCGCGCCACCCTGTCCGCGGACCCAGGCGCCGAGGCTGTCAACCGCCCCCTTGCGCACCCGGCGCTGCCCCAGATCGAGGCCCGAGAGCCGGGTCTCGGCGGAAAAGGCGATGACGGTCCCCTGGGCGACCGCATCCCGCGCGCCCAGCCGTTCGGCGAGTGCGACGACCGACGTGCCCTCGGGGGTGGGATCGCCCATCGACGCCTCGCGCGCCACCCGGGCGAGCCGCTCGGCCGCGATGCCGGGCGCGGGGATGAACATCTCGGCCATCCGGTTGCCCAGCGTGATCGTCCCGGTCTTGTCGATCAGGAGCGTGTCGACATCCCCCGCCGCCTCCACCGCGCGCCCCGATTTGGCGATGACGTTCTCCTTCACCAGCCGGTCCATGCCTGCGATGCCGATTGCCGACAGAAGCCCGCCGATGGTCGTGGGGATCAGGGTGACGAAGAGGGCGAGCAGGAAGGCGACCGGGATCGCGCCGCCGGAAAATATGGCAAAGGGCTGGAGCGTCGCGCAGACGAGCACGAAGATCAGCGTGAGCCCGGTCAGCAGGATCGAAAGTGCCACCTCGTTGGGTGTGCGCCGGCGATCCGCCCCCTCGACCATGGCGATCATGCGGTCGAGAAAGCTGTCCCCGGGGGTCTGGGTCACCCGGATGACGAGCTGGTCCGACACGACCCGCGTGCCTCCAGTCACGGCCGACCGGTCCCCCCCCGCCTCGCGGATCACCGGCGCGCTTTCGCCGGTGATCGCACTTTCGTCCACGGCCGCGATGCCGCCGATCACCTCGCCATCGGCGGGGATGACCTCGCCCGCCACCGCGCGCACCAGATCGCCGCGCTTGAGCGCCCGGCTCGATACGCGCGCGCCCGATGTGGCATCGGGGCTGGCGAGGCGCAGGGCCATGGTCTCGCCCTGGGTCGCGCGCAGGCTGTCGGCGCGGGCCTTGCCACGCCCCTCGGCCAGTGCCTCGGCAAAGGTGGCGAAGAGGACGGTGATCCAGAGCCAGATCGCGAGCTGGATCAGGAGGCTGCGGTCCACGCCATCCGCCCCGAGCACCGCGAGCAGGGTGGCGAGGGCGGCGACCACCTCGGTCACCATCATGACCGGGTTGCGCACCATGTGGCGTGGGTCGAGCTTGACGAACGCGGCGCGCAGGGCGGGACCTACCAGCGCGGGGTCGAGAAGGCCGCGGACGGCCGGGGTCGGATGGGGCATGTCTGGGATCCTCATTCCGCGCCGACGGCGCCGAAGGTCTGGCCCGCGGTCATCGCCAGATGCTCGGCCACCGGGCCGAGGGCGAGGGCGGGAAAGAAGGTGAGCCCGCCCAGGATCAGGATGACCCCGATCAGCAGGCCGACGAACAGGCTGCCATGGGTGGGAAAGGTCCCCGCCGTGACCGCCACCCGCCGCTTGGCCGCGAGCGCGCCCGCGATGGCCAGGAGCGGCACGATGATCGCGTAGCGGCCGAGGAGCATGCAGATCCCCTGGGCGGTCAGGTGCCAGGTCGATCCCGCGCCGTAGCCGCCGAAGGCCGAGCCGTTGTTGCCGGTGGCCGAGGCATAGGCATAGAGGATCTCCGTCAGCCCGTGCGGCCCGGGATCCTGCACCGCCGCGACCGCGACCGGGACCACGGCCGCGAGGCCCGCGCCCACCAGCGTCCCGAGCGGGGTGGAGAGGAACGCGATCATGGCCAGCTTGACCTCGCGGGCCTCGATCTTCTTGCCCAGGTATTCGGGCGTGCGCCCGACCATCAGCCCCGCGACGAAGACCGTCAGCACGACAAAGAGCAGCATGCCGTAGAAGCCTGCGCCGACGCCGCCGAAGATGATCTCGCCCAGCATGATGTTCAGAAGCGTGTCGAGCCCGCCGAGCGGGGTCAGGCTGTCATGCATCCCATTCACCGACCCGTTGGACGCGGCCGTCGTCGCCGCGGCCCAGAGCGCCGAGGACATGGTGCCGAACCGGACCTCCTTGCCCTCCATGTTTGCCGCGCCGTCGGCGAGCACCGGGGCGAGAAGCGGGTTGCCCGCCGCTTCGGCCGCCCAGATCGCGCCGAAGCCGACCGCCAGCAGGATCGCCATCGCGGCGAGGATCGCGCGTCCCTGGCGCGCGTCCTGGACCATGCGGCCGAACAGGACGCAGAACGCGGCGGGGATCACGAGGATCGCCCAGGTCTGGAGGAAGTTCGAGATCGCCTCGGGATTCTCGAACGGGTGGGCCGAATTGACGTTGAAAAAGCCCCCGCCATTGGTGCCGAGCTGCTTGATCGCGATCTGGGACGCGGCCGGTCCCTGGGCGATGATCTGGCGCGCGCCCTCGAGCGTCGTCGCCTCGGTGTATGCCGACAGGTTCTGCGGCACGCCGCAGGCGATCAGGACCAGCGCCATGGCGATCGACAGCGGCAGGAGCAGCCAGAGCACCGCCCGCACCAGGTCGAGCCAGAAATTGCCGAGACCCTGCGTCTCTGTCCGCGCAAATCCGCGGATCACCGCGACGCCGACGGCGATCCCGGTGCCTGCGGACAGGAAGTTCTGGACCGTCAGGCCCGCCATCTGGCTGAAATAGCTCAGCGTCGTCTCGCCCCCGTAGGACTGCCAGTTGGTGTTCGTCACGAAGCTGACGGCGATGTTGAAGGCCATCGCGGGGCTGACCGCGGCCATGCCCTGTGGATTCCACGGGTGCCAGGGTTGGGTCAGCAGGATCGCGTAGATCAGCGCCGCGCCCGCGAGGTTGAACAGGATCGCCGCGCGGGCATAGGCCGCCCAGCCCTGGTTGATGGAGGGGTCCGCACCGAACGCGCGCGTCACCGCGCCCTCGATCCGCCCCAGCGCCGCGAAGTGCGCGGCCCGTCCCGCCCCGGGGTCGAAGATGATGGCCATCCACCAGCCGAGGCCGACGGCCCCGAGCCCGAACGCCAGGACAAAGAGCGCGAGTTCAACCAGATCGCCGGCCATGGCGCCCCCTCCCTCAGAAACGCTCGGGCCGCGCGAGCGCGTAGCCGAGATAGATGACGAAACCGACGGCCAGAAGGCCGCCGAGGCCCCATTCGATCAGCATGTCCGCCCTCCTCAGAGCCGGGCGCACAGGCGCACGAGGCCGAGGCAGGCGACGAAGCCCGCGACAAGCGCGATGGCGTAGATGACGGTCAGCATGGCCCTCTCCCACCCCGGGATGGGGCGTATCGGCGGGCTGGGGATAGCCCCTCGGGTCGCGGCCCGCCATTCGGGTCGCGGGGCGTCGGCGTAAAGCCCGCGTAAAGTCTTGATGCCCGCCTGATTCGGCGGTCCTGCCCCGCTGGATCGCAAGCGGTCAGCCGACCAGGGCGGATTCGGGCGCTGCCAGGCCCGCGTCGCGGCATTTTTGGGGCAATGGCGCAGTCAGCGCTTGACGCCCGCCCCCGGACGCCCACATTTTGCCGAGAGCGAACGATCATTCTCGGGGTCTGAGGAACATGGTGGGGGCAAGGCGATGAGCTTGTCGGCGGACGGGCCGGTGGTGCCGGAGGTGGTGCAGACCGACGCCGAGTCCGTGCGCGACCAGCGGCGGCGGCAAATCCTCGAGGCAGCCGAGCGCGCCTTCGTGCGCGAGGGCTTCCACGGCGCCTCGATGCACACCATCTGCGCCGAGGCGCGGATGAGCCCCGGTGCGCTCTATCGCTATTTCCGGTCCAAGGAAGAGATCATCGCGGCCATTGCCGAGGACGAGCGCCGCCGCGCGTTCACCGTGCTCCAGCGGCTCGAGGGGCCGGGCAGCGTGGTCGACCGCGTGGTGGCCGCGGCCCTCGCCTATTTCGAGGAGATGGAGCGCCCCGGGGCGACGGCGCTCGCGCTCGAGGTCATGTCCGAGGGCATGCGCAACACCGCCATTGGCGAGACGTTCCTGTGCAACGAGGTCGCCGTCCGCGACCAGCTTCACCTGACCCTCGCCGCGGCCCAGGACGCAGGCGAGGTCGCCGCGGGCGTCGATCTCTGCCCGACCATCTCGATGCTCATGGCGTTCGCCGAGGGGATCGTGATCCGCCGCGCCTTTGATCCGATGCTGACCCGCGCGCGTATCGAACCCATGTTGCGCTGCGTGACGGAAACCCTGCTCAGGCCCGTAGAACATGCAGACCGGAGGCTTGGATGATCCGCTTCCTTCCGACCCTGTCGCTCCTGGTCGCGGCGGCGCTGCCGCTGCGCGCCCAGGACACGGCGCCGAAGCCGCCCTCGATCTCCGTGGTGGAGGTCGAGCGCGAGGAGATTGCCGAAACGCTGCGGGTCACCGGCACGCTGGTCGCACGCGACGAGGTGCTGGTGGGCGTGGATGTGAGCGGCCTGCGCCTGCTCGACCTTCTGGCCGATGTCGGCGACGTGGTCGCGGCCGGGCAGGTGCTCGCCCGGCTCGATCCCGACACGCTGGAGATCGAGCTGCTGCAGAACGCCTCCGAGCTGGCGCGGGCCGAGGCGGAGATCGCCCAGGCCGAAAGCCGGATCGCCGAGGCCGAGGCATCGAAGGTGGAGGCCGACCTCGCCTTCGAGCGGGCGCGCAGCCTGGAAAGCCGGGGTGTGACCGCGTCCCAGGTGCTCGACGAGCGCGAGGCGGCGGCGGCCGTTGCGGCCGCCCAACTCGCCTCGGCGCGGCAGGGGCTGGTGGCTGCCCAGGCGGGCAAGGCCGTGACCGAGGCGACGCGGCGCGAGATTGCGCTGCGCCGGTCAAAGACGGACCTGCGGGCGCCGTCCGCCGGCGTGATCCTGACCCGCGCCGCGCGGATCGGGACCATCGTGTCGTCCCAGGCCGACCCGCTCTTCACCCTCGCGCGCGACGGGATGGTGGAGCTTGCGGCCGAGGTGACCGAGGTCGATCTCGTCCGCCTGCGCCCGGGGATGGAGGTCGTGCTGACCCCGTCGGGCACCGACACCCCCGTGACGGGCACCGTCCGGCTCGTCCCCCCGCGGGTGGATCCCGCATCGCGGCTGGGCGAGGTGCGCATCGCCCTGCCGTCGGACGCCAATCTCAAGATCGGTGCGTTCGGGCGCGGCGACATCGAGCTTGCGCGCACGACCGCGGTCGTTGTCCCGACATCGGCCGTGCTCGGCAACGGGGCCGCGCCGCAGATCCAGGTGGTCCGCGACGGCAGGATCGAGACGCGCGATGTCCGCATCGGCCTGCGCGCACCGCGCCGGGTCGAGATCGTCGAGGGGCTGGCCGAGGGTGAGGTCGTGGTGCTGCGTGCGGGAACATTCGTCCAGGACGGGGATACGGTGACGCCCGTCGTGCTGGACCGCAAGGAGGTCACACAGTGAACTGGAACTTCTCCGCCTGGGCGATCCGCAATCCCGTCCCGCCCGTCCTGCTCTTTTTCGTCCTGGTTGTGCTGGGCTATTTCAGCTTCCAGACCCTGCCCATCACGCGGTTCCCCAATATCGACGTGCCCGTGGTCTCGGTCACCGTCTCGGACGTGGGCGTGGCGCCGAGCGAGCTGGAGGCGCAGGTTACCAAGAAGGTCGAGGATGCGGTCGCGGGCATCTCGGGCGTCAAGCACATCAATTCGACCGTCACCGACGGCCAGTCCACCACCGTCGCCGAGTTCCAGATCGAGATCGACACCGACCGCGCGCTGAACGACGTGAAGGACGCGATCGAGAAGATCCGCTCCGACCTGCCCCAGACGGTCGAGGAACCGATCATCAGCCGCATCGACATCGAGGGGCAGGCGATCGTCACCTATGGCGCGTCGTCGCCCGGCATGACGCCCGAGGAGCTGTCCTGGTTCGTCGACGACGTGGTGATGCGCGACCTTCAGGGGCTGAAGGGTGTCGGCAAGGTCGAGCGGCTGGGCGGCGTGACGCGCGAGATTGCCATCGACCTCGATCCCGACCGGCTGATGGCCCTGGGGATCACCGCGGCCTCGGTCAGCGAGCAGCTGCGCGCGACCAACATCAACCTGTCGGGCGGCCGCGGTGATTTCGGCGGCCGCGAGCAGACGATCCGCACGCTCGGCTCGGCCGCGACGGTCGAGGACCTGGCCCAGACCACCATCGTGGTCCCCGGTGGCCGCACGGTCCGCCTGGCAGAGCTCGGCACCGTCACCGACGGGTGGGAGGAGCCGCGTTCCTTCGCCCGGCTGAACGGCGAGCCGGTCGTGAGCTTTTCGATCTATCGGTCCAAGGGGGCGTCGGACGCCACCGTCTCGCGCATCGCTGACACGCAGGTGGCCGCGCTCGCGGAACGCTACCCCGACGTCACCTTCACCCGGATCGACGATTCCGTCACGTCGACCTACGGCAATTACGAATCCGCGATGATGACCCTGATCGAGGGCGCGGTGCTCGCGGTCATCGTGGTGCTCCTGTTCCTGCGCGACTGGCGGGCGACCGCGATCGCCGCGATCACCCTGCCGCTCGCCGCCATCCCGACCTTTTGGGCGATGAGCATGATGGGCTTCTCGCTCAACCTCGTCAGCCTGCTCGCCATCACGCTGGTCACGGGGATCCTGGTCGATGACGCGATCGTGGAGATCGAGAACATCGTTCGGCATATCCGCATGGGAAAATCGCCCTATCGCGCCTCGATGGAGGCGGCGGACGAGATCGGCCTTGCGGTCATCGCGATCACGTTCACCATCATTGCGGTCTTTGCCCCCGTCAGCTTCATGGGCGGGATCCCCGGCCAGTACTTCAAGCAGTTCGGCTTGACCGTCGCCGTGGCGGTGTTCTTCTCGCTTCTGGTCGCACGCCTGATCACGCCGATGCTCGCGGCCTACTACATGCGCGCGACCGGGCACCCCGAGGAGCGCGAGGGTGCGATCACCCGTGTCTACACCGCATTTCTCGGCTGGACGCTGCGCTGGCGCTGGCTGACCTTTGCGGTCGGGGTCGGGCTCTTTGGTGTGTCGATCTATTCCGTCGGGTTCCTGCCCACCGGCTTCATCCCCAAGGAGGATGTGTCGCGCATCGTGACGTCCATCGAGCTTCCACCCGGCTCGACGCTCGACGACACCAATGCCGCGACCGACGAGGTGGCCCGGTCTCTGCGTGAAATCCCCGAAGTGGAGAACGTCTTCGTCATCGGGGGGGCAAGCCCCACCGGTACGCTCGACATCGCGCGCGCCAGCGTGATCGTGAACCTCAGCCGCAAGGGCGAGCGCGATCGGACGCAGGAAGAGATCGAGGGCGAGGTGGCCCGGCGGATCGCGGCCATTCCCGACATCCGGTTCTACTACGTGAACGACCGGGGCGAGCGCCCGCTGTCCATCAGCGTGCTGGGGACCGATGGCGAGGCCGTGGCCGAAGGGGCCAAGATGATCGAGGCCGCGATGCGCCGCGATGCGCTGTTCGCCAACCCCTCGGCCGACGCGTCGTTCGAGCGGGGCGAGATCCGCATCCTGCCGCGCACCGATCTTGCCGCCGACATGGGCATCGCCACCGCGACGATCTCCGAGACCGTCCGCGTCGCCACCATCGGCGATGTGGACCAGAACCTTGCCAAGTTCGACATCGGCACCCGCCAGGTACCGATCCGGGTGCAGCTGGCCGAGGATGCGCGCAACGAGCTGGACACCATCGCCAACCTGCGCGTCACCATGACGTCCGGTGCGTCGGTCCCGCTGTCGGCCGTCGCCGATATCTCGTTCGGCGAGGGGGCGACGACGATCAACCGCTTCGACCGCGAACGCCAGGTCACCGTGGGCACCGACATGGCGCCGGGCGAGGAGATCGGCACGGGGGCCGCGCGCATCCAGGCGATCGTCGCCGAAAACGGCCTCCCCGCGGGCGTGCGCATTCAGGAGACCGGCGATGCCGAGATCCAGGCCGAGGTGTTCGGCGGCTTTGCCCAGGCCATGGGGGCGGGGATCATGATGGTGCTCGTGGTCCTGATCCTGCTCTTCCACAGCGTCTTCCTGCCCATGACCATCCTGATGGCGCTGCCGCTGTCGGTGGGCGGGGTCGTGCTCGGGCTTCAGCTGACCAACAACGCGATCTCCATGCCCGTGGTGATCGGGATCCTGATGCTGATGGGGATCGTGACCAAGAACACGATCATGCTGGTCGATTTCGCCGTGGAACAGGAGCGCCACGGCGTACCCCAGCGCGATGCGATCATCGATGCAGGGCGCAAGCGCGCGCGGCCCATCGTGATGACCACGCTTGCCATGGTCGCGGGCATGCTCCCCTCGGCGCTTGGCAGCGGCGAGGGTGGCGAATTCCGTGCGCCCATGGCGATCGCAGTGATCGGGGGGCTTCTGGTGTCCACCGTGCTCTCGCTGATCTTCATCCCGTCGCTCTACACGCTGATCGACGATTTCAGCCACCTGGTGGGCCGGTTCTTTGCCTGGGCGATGAAGCCGAACGCGCCCGACGAACCCGGGCTGGCGCAACCGCCCTATCAGACGGCGGAACCCGGCACGCCGGTGCGGACCCATCCCGCGCCGCTGCCGCTCGCGGCCGAATAGGGCTTAGGCCGGCGGCGTGCCCTGTCCGCGGGCGAGGGTGAAGAGCCCGGCCGCGACGATCACGGCGCTGCCGGCCAGCATCCAGGCGTCGGGTATCTCGCCGAAGACGAAGAGCCCGATGAGCATGGCCCAGACCAGGGCGGTGTAGCGGAACGGGGCGACGGCGTCGATGTCGCCCACCCGCATCGCCTTGACGCTGAAAAGATATCCCACGATCAGGAACCCTGCTGCGATAAGGAGCGAGACGGCGAGCACCGGCGTTACGGGCACCCAGGTCTCGGCCACCAGCGTCCCGATGCCGCCCGTCAGGGTGATCGTGACCGCGGTCGCAAGGGCGACGAGAAGCGAGGGCGTCCCCTCTGCCAGCCCCCGGGTGGCCAGATCGCGCAGCACGATGCAGGCGACCGAGCCGAGTGCCAGAAGCGCCGCGGCGTTGAACCCGTCCGTGCCCGGCCGCACGATCAGGAGCACGCCGCAAAACCCCGCCACGATGGCCCCGAGCCGCCTGATCCCCACAGGCTCGCCCAGGAACGCGGCCGCGGCCAGCGTCACCGCGAGCGGCAGCGCCTGGATGATCGCCGAGGTGGTCGCAAAGGGCAGCAGCGCAAGCGCCGACAGGAAGAGGACCGTCGCCCCGATCTCGCCCAGCGAGCGCCAGGCGATCCGGGCGCGCTCGCGCCGCGGCGGCAGTGCCGCGAGTGCACCCTGCCGCCAGGCCAGCACCGCGATGATCAAGGTCGCGGCGATCCCGCGCAGGAGCATCGCCTGGAACACGCCCATCTCGCCCAGCACATGCTTCATCAGGGCGTCGTTGAACGTGAACCCCGCCATCGCCGTCGCCATGAACGCGGCGCCACGCATGTTGTCAGACAGGCCCGGCCCGCGGTTCTGGCGCAGGGACGAGCGCGGCTGGGGAGGGCGCAGCCCGTCCATCGGCGCGGTGCGCGGCGATCAGCGTGGCTGGTCGTCGGGCTCGTCGTCGCGCGGCAGGTTGAAGAAGCTGTCGGCGTCGATCAGCGCCCCATCGCCCCGACCCTCGCCCCGGCCATCTTCGGGTGCGTCGGTATCCCGGGGATCGTGGCGCGGATCGGTCATGGAGAAGTTCTCGAGCCCGCTCATGGAGGGGGGCAGACGCGGCTCCACAGGCACCTTCAGCGACTGGGCGGTCGTGAGCAGGCGCATCCGCTCCTCGGGCGTCAGCAGTGCCTCCTGGGCCGCGGCCTTCTTGGCGCCTGCCTTGCGCACGGCGTCGTCAAGCTCGGACTGCTTGCACATGCCGAGCGCCACCGGATCCACGGGCTGGATGTTGGCGATGTTCCAGTGGCTGCGGTCGCGGATGGTCTGGATCGTGGGCTTGGTGGTGCCCACGAGCTTTGCGATCTGGCTGTCGGCGAGCTCGGGGTGGTATTTCACCAGCCAGACGATGGCGGCGGGGCGATCCTGGCGCTTGCTGAGGGGGGTGTAGCGCGGCCCCTTGCGCTTGGCCTCGCCCTCGGCGGCGGCGTTGTACTTCAGCTTCAGGCGCGCCGAGGTGTCGCCCTCGCAGCGCCGGATCTCGGCGAGCGTCAGTTGGTTGTTCACGACGGGGTCGAACCCCTTCATGCCCTGCGCCACCTCGCCGTCGGCGATGCCGTTGACCTCAAGCTCGTGCAGCCCGCAGAACGCCCCGATCTGCGCAAAGCTGAGCGTCGTGTTTTCCACCAGCCACACCGCGGTGGCCTTCGGCATCAGGGGCAGGGTCATGGGGCGCTCCCGTCTTTCGCAAGGGTCCGAACAAGGCTTCGCCCGACTGCGAAAACCGGGGGCGCGGCGCGCGACGACTGTTTCCGAGAGGGGGATCAAGCCGCTATATAGGCCCAAAGCCCGGGGGGTGGAAGGGGTATCATGCGGCGCGTCCTCGTCCTTCTCCTCGGCCTCATGGCCGTGCGCGCGGAGGCGGAGGGCGAGCGGGCCGGGGATTTTGACTACTACGTCCTTGCGCTCAGCTGGTCGCCGAGCTGGTGCGCGCGCGAGGGCGACGCGGAGGACGCCCCCGAATGCGACCGCGGTTCGGGGCGCGGCCTCGTGCTCCACGGCCTCTGGCCGCAATACGAGGCGGGCTGGCCGAGCTATTGCCGCACCGGGATGCGCGACCCGACCCGGGCCGAGACCGCGGCGATGGCGGACGTGATGGGCAGCGGCGGGCTCGCCCGGTACCAGTGGCAGAAGCATGGGCGCTGTGCGGGCCTCGACCCGCGGGCCTATTTCGCCGCGGCACGCCGGTCCTTTGCCGCGGTCCGGGTCCCGCCGCTGCTGGCCGCGCCGACCACGCCCCGGCAGGTCGCCCCGCGCGAGATCGAGGCGGCGGTGCTCGCGGCCAATCCCTCGCTCTCGGCTGCGGGCGTCACGGTGACCTGCCAGGGCGGGGCAGTGGCGGAGCTGCGGGTCTGCCTGACCCGCGACCTCGCCCCCCGTGCCTGCGCCGCCGATGTCTCCCGCGATTGCAGCCAGCCCCGCATCGCCGTTCCGCCGATCCGGTAGGGAGCGCGCGGTTACCACGGCTTAACCACGTCCCGTGCAGGTAAGCGCCGTTGCAGGGCCGGATGTGCCCCCGTGTTGCGGTGTCGGGGAGGGTTGCATGACCAAGGGTTTATCGGATGACGCGCGGGTCAGCCGTGCGGCGATGCGTCGGCTGACGCTGACGCGCATGCTGATCTGGGCCGCCACCGAGGCGGAGGAGATCGGGTGCACGGCCTCGGCCCACCACCTCGCCGCGGCATTGCGCGCGATCGCCGACCAGATCGGCCGCAGGTCGCCGCCCCGTTCAGACCAGCGTCAGGACGATCTTGCCGATATGGCCTGACCCCTCCATCCGCGCATGGGCCGCCGCCGCCTCGGCCAGGGGATAGGTGCGGTCCATCACGGGGCGGATCCGTCCCGCCTCCAGCAGCGGCCAGACCCGGGCACGCAGCGCGGTGGCGATCGCTGTCTTTGCCTCGATGCTGCGCGGGCGTAGGGTGGAGCCGGTGATGGTCAGGCGGCGGACCATCAGGGGGGCGAAGTTCACCTCGACCTTCGGCCCCTCAAGGAACGCGATCTGGACCAGCCGCCCATCCTCTGCCAGCGCCTTGAGGTTGCGGGGCAGGTAGCTGCCCCCCACCATGTCGAGGATCACATCCACGCCGCGCCCGCCGGTCGCATCCTGAACCTCGGCGACAAAGTCGCGCTCGCGGTAATTGACCGCGAGCTCCGCCCCCAGCGCCTCGCAGGCCACGCATTTCTCGGCCGAACCCGCGGTCGTGAACACCCGTGCGCCGAAGGCGTGGGCGAGCTGGATCGCGGTCGTCCCGATCCCCGACGAGCCGCCATGGACAAGAAAGCTCTCGCCCGCCTGCAGCCCGGCCCGATCGAACACGTTGGTCCAGACGGTGAAGAACGTCTCGCAGAGCGCGGCCGCCTCGATCATCGACAGGGGTGCGGGGATCGGCAGGGCATG
Organism: Paraoceanicella sp.; assembly: GCA_031399375.1. Lineage (GTDB taxonomy): Bacteria > Pseudomonadota > Alphaproteobacteria > Rhodobacterales > Rhodobacteraceae > Paroceanicella. The sequence goes on along the minus strand of JANNOT010000278.1, from coordinate 4,569 downwards.
GGTCGCCTGGGTCACGGCGTAATCCGCATAGCCCCCGCCCGGCAGTAGGGCGCAGACCCGGTCCCCCACGGCCCAGTCCGTGACGCCGGGGCCTATGCCTGCGACCTCGCCCGCCGCCTCTAGCCCCGGCAGGTCCGAGGCGCCCGGCGGCGGGGCATAGGCGCCGGCCCGCTGGAGACAGTCGGGACGGTTCACGCCCGCGGCATGGACGCGGATCAGAATCTCGCCGTATCCCAGTTCCGGCACCGGCCGCGTTCCCGCCACCAGCACGTCCGGCGGGCCGGGGCGGGTGATCTCGACCGCACGCATGGTGATCATTGCGCCGCGGCCCGGGTCTGGTGGGCGAAGTCCCAATAGAGCGACCGCGCGAGGGTGAAGACCCGCCCGATCGGCAGGGCGCGGTCCTCGAACCGGGTCACGGGCATGACCTTGTTGGCGTTGCCGGTCAGGAAGATCTCGTCCACGCCCGCGAAATCGGCCACGGTCATCGCGACCTCACGCACCTCGACCCCCTCGCCGCGCAACAGCGAGATGACCCGCTGCCGGGTAATGCCGTCGAGGAACGTGCCATTGGGCACCGGGGTGGTCACCACCCCGTCGCGCACCGCAAACACGTTCGTCGTCGCGGTTTCCGCCACATGGCCGGTATGGTCGAGCGACAGCGCATTGTCGAAGCCTCGCGCCTTCGCCTCGCGCAGGAGCCGCCCCGCATTGGCATAGAGCGCGCCACATTTCGCGTCTGTCAGCCCCGCCATCGGGTGGGGGCGGAGATAGGGCGACACGGTGAGGCTGAGCCCCGCGACGGGGGCAAGCGGGATGTCCTCGAGGCAGAGCGCGAAGGCGGTGGAGGCGGGATCGGGGGCCACATAGCCCGGCGCCCCGTCCTGGGACCACATCATGGGCCGGACGTAGACGGCGGTACTGGCGGGGTAGGGACGCAGGCCGTCGAGCGCGATGGCGTGGATCTCCTCGGCCGTCACCTTCGCTTCCAGCCCCATCGCTGCCGCCGAGCGCAGGATGCGGGCGCAGTGGAGGTCGAGATCCGGCGTCACCCCGTCGAATGCCCGCGCCCCGTCAAAGACCATCGTGCCCTGCCAAGCCCCGTGGTCGGCGGCCCGCAGGATGGCGACATTGCCATCATGCCATCTGCCCTCGAAGAACGTGCGGATGCGCGTGCCGAATGCCATGGGGGTCCTCCTCTGCGACGGACCCCGAGACTAGACCCGCCGCCCGGCGGTGTGAAGCCGCGGGTTGTCCGCATTCCGCGCGCTCCAGGTCCCCGCAATCGCTGGACCTGGACCCCCATGACCGCTACTCTTTGTCTCGAACTGGTCGCGCCAGACGACCGGGATTGAGGCCTTGTGCGATGCAGTTTCCCGCCCGGTACGCAGAGTTGCCGGACTATGCCTTTCCGCGCCTGCGCGCGCTGCTCGACGGGCTGACCCCCGGTGCGGCGCCCGTGTCCATGTCGATCGGCGAGCCGACCCATGCCCCGCCGCCATTCCTGGCCGAGGTTCTGGCGGCCCATGCCGGTGAGTACGGCGTCTATCCCCCCAATGACGGCCACCCCGCGCTGCTCGCGGCCATCGCGGCCTGGCTCGCCCGCCGCTACGGGGTCAGCTACGATCCGGGCACGGAGATCTTTCCGCTGAACGGCACGCGCGAGGGGCTCTTTGCCGCCTGTCTCGCGCTTGTGGCGGAAGAGAAGCGGGGGGCGCGGCCCGTCGTGCTGCTGCCCAATCCGTTCTACCAGTGTTATGCGGTGGCGGCCCTGACGGCGGGGGCGGAGCCGGTCTATGTGCCCGCGGGGCCCGCCACCGGCTTCCTGCCCGATTTCCACGCCGTGCCCCGCGACCTGCTCGACCGGACCGAGGCGGTCTACATGTGCTCGCCCGCCAATCCGCAGGGGGCGGTGGCCGATGCCGCCTACTGGTCGGCGCTTGTCGACCTGGCCGAACGGCACGATTTCCGCATCTTTGCCGACGAATGCTATTCCGAGATCTGGCGCGACACCCCGCCCCCCGGCGCGCTCCAGGCGGGGGGCGATCGGGAGCGGGTGGTGGCGTTCCATTCGCTCTCCAAACGGTCGTCCCTGCCGGGTCTGCGCTCTGGCTTTCTGGCGTCGGGCGCGCGCAACGTGTCCGCGCTGCGGCGGCTGCGGTCCTATGCCGGGGCGCCGCTGCCGTTGCCCGCCCAGCACGCCGCCGCGGCCTGCTGGTCGGACGAGGCGCATGTGGATGAAAGCCGCGCGCTCTATTGCGAGAAATTCGCCCTCGCCGACCGGATCCTCGGCAACCTGTCGGGCTACCAGGCGCCGCGGGCGGGCTTCTTTCTGTGGCTCGCGGTGCCCGACGATGTCGCGGCAACGCGGGCCCTCTGGAGCGAAGCGGGGGTGCGGGTCCTGCCGGGCTCGTACCTGTCGCGCCCCGCCGATCCCCGCGTCGGTGGCGGGGATCCGGGGGCGGGGTATGTCCGCGTGGCGCTCGTCGCCCCGGCGGCAGAGGTCGAGCGGGGCCTGACCGCCATCCGCGATGTTCTGGGGGCAGGGGCATGACGCTGGTGTTCAACCGCGCGCGGACAGAGCCGATGGTCGATGCACGCACCCAGGAAAGCCTGCGCCGGCGCGGGATGGAGGCGATCGGACTCGCCCTCGCCGCCCTCGGCGGGGTGTTCGCCGCGATGCTCGTGTCCTATTCCGCCGCCGACCCGTCGCCGTTCCACGCGACCGGTACGGCGCCGCAGAACCTGCTCGGTGTCGCGGGGGCGCATGTGGCAGGGGCGCTGGTCGTGGCGATGGGCTGGGCGGCGGCGGGGCTTCCGGTCGCGTTCCTGGTCTGGGGCGGGCGCCTCATCGTCCACCGGGGCGAGGAACGCGTGCTCTCGCGCCTCCTCCTCGCCGTCCTCGGCCTGCTCGCGCTCGCCATGTTCCTCTCGACCCATGTCCCGCCGGGCGGATGGCCGCACAGCTTCGGCCTGGGCGGCATGGTTGGGGACGCGCTTTTGGGCGAGGCGCTGCGCGTGGTCCCGGGCGAGCCCGGGGCGGCGCTGAAGCTCGTGACCCTCGCCATGGCGCCGGGGGTGGTGCTGGTGCTGGCGCTCGGGCTTGGGCTGAACGGGGGGGAGTTCCGGGGGCTCGCCCGGATCGTCCTGCGCGGGTTGCGCGCGCTGGCCTGGGTTCTGCTGCGGCTCCTGCGCGCGCTCGGCTTCGGTGCCCTGGCCGGTGCGTCCGCGGGGGGGGCCGCCCTGCGCGCCCGCAGGATCGCCCGGCGCGAGGTGCGCGCGGCCCAGCGGCTGGCGCGGTCGGCCGAGGCCCGGATGGCGCAGGCCCCGGACCGGTTGGCGGGGCAGCAGGACCGGCCCGATGACGACCAGTTGATGGCCCGCATCGCCCGGGCCGTCCAGGCACGCCAGCGGGCGGCCGACGGGGTCGCAGATGGTGTGGTGGCAGGCGGGGCAACGGACGGCGCGGCGCCTGTGGCGGCTCCGCCTCGGCCCCGGCTTCGGGCCGACGCGGCCCTGCCTGGTCCCGCATCCGCGGTCCTGCCTGCGCAGGCCCGGCCGCCCCGGCGCGAGCCTGTGGTGACCGCCGCGCCCTTCGCGCCGGCGCTTGGCGACGATGACGAGGACGCGGCCGACCTGCCGCCGCTACTCGGTCCCGCCTCGGGCGAGGACGGGCTCGAGACCCCCCGCCCCATCGTCCAGCACCGCCCGCCCCGCCCCCCGGCCCCGAGCCGCAAGGCGCAGGAGGAAGCGCAGCCGCGCCTCGCCCTCGGCGATGCCGAAGCGGTGCCCTACGATGCTCCGCCCCTGTCGCTCCTGACCGCGCCGACCGAGATCGTGCGCCATACCATGCCCGAGGAGGCGCTGGAGGAGAACGCCCGCCTGCTGGAGGGCGTGCTCGACGACTACGGCATCCGGGGTGAGATCACGGCCGTGCGCCCCGGCCCGGTGGTCACGCTCTACGAGCTCGAACCCGCCCCGGGGCTGAAGGCGAGCCGGGTCATCGGGCTGGCCGACGACATCGCGCGGTCCATGTCGGCGCTGTCCGCGCGCATCGCGACCGTGCCCGGCCGGTCGGTGATCGGGATCGAGCTGCCGAACGCGCGGCGCGAACGGGTGCTCCTGCGCGAGATCCTCGCCTCGCGCGCCTTCGGCGACAGCGCGCACCGCCTGCCGCTGGCGCTCGGCAAGGATATCGGCGGCGAGCCGGTCGTGGCCAACCTCGCCCGGATGCCGCACCTCCTGATCGCGGGCACCACCGGGTCGGGCAAGTCGGTGGCGATCAACACCATGATCCTCAGCCTTCTCTATCGGCTCAGCCCGAAGGAATGCCGGCTGATCATGATCGACCCCAAGATGCTCGAGCTCTCGGTCTATGACGGCATCCCCCACCTGCTCTCGCCCGTGGTGACGGACCCCAAGAAGGCCGTCGTGGCCCTCAAATGGGTGGTGGCGGAGATGGAGGAGCGCTACCGCAAGATGTCCAAGCTCGGCGTGCGCAACATCGACGGATACAATGCCCGCGTGATCGATGCGATGTCGCGGGGCGAGGCGTTCACCCGCATCGTC